>JAUVTM010000076.1 GCA_030601545.1 Syntrophobacterales bacterium | reverse complement strand
TATCTCCCACAGCATTTCTTGTATTTCTTGCCGCTGCCACAGGGACAGGGCTGGTTGCGGCCAATCTTGGCAGAACGTCTTGCCGGCTTTCTTTTTGAGCCAGCCGCTGATTCGCCGTGACTGAGGAACATGGGCTGCTGTTGGTCTTCTTGCAGGTGCTCGGTTTCCTCCCGAGCAGCCACCTGAATCCTGAAAAGCATCTGGAGGATCTCTCCCTTGATCTGCTCCACCATTTCCTGGAACATTTCAAGCCCTTCACGCTTGTACTCGATGAGCGGATCTTGCTGAGCATAACCACGCAACCCAATCCCTTCCTTCAGGTGATCCATGGCCAGCAGATGCTCACGCCAACGCTGATCTACTGTCTGCAGGGTTACCAACCGCTCCATGTCTCGCGCGATTTCCGGACCCCATTCCTCCTCTTTCTGAGAATAGCCGTTCCGAGCTTTTTCCAAAAGGAACTCACGGATACCTTCCTGGGTGAAGTCTTCCACACCATTCCCTTCGAAGCTCAGTGTCATGGAGAACTGTTTCAGAAAAGCTTCCTGTAATCCTCGCAGATCCCACTCTTCCGGAGGGGTCTCTTCCTGGGTGTGGTTTTCAACCAGGTCATCAACAATATCTTCAATCATGTCCAGGATAACCGGCCGGAGATCTTCGTCCTCTAGAGCCTGGCGGCGTTGCTCGTAAATTATCTCCCGCTGCTGGTTCATGACATCGTCGTATTCGATAAGCTGCTTGCGAATGTTGAAGTTCTGTGCTTCCACTTTCTTCTGGGCGTTCTCTATGGCGCGGGTGATAAGTCCATGTTCGATGGGATGTCCCTCCTCCATGCCCACCTTATCCATGAGGTTAGCGATGCGGTCGGCGGCAAAGATTCTCATGAGATCGTCTTCCAGGGAAAGATAAAAGCGAGATGAGCCCGGGTCACCCTGGCGACCTGCCCGGCCGCGGAGCTGGTTGTCAATGCGGCGAGCTTCATGGCGTTCGGTAGCGATAATGTGGAGACCATCCATATCCACCACTCCGGGACCCAATACAATGTCGGTACCGCGTCCCGCCATGTTGGTGGAGATGGTGACTGATGCTTTTTGTCCGGCTTTGGCTACAATTTCCGCTTCTTCCTCATGATTTTTTGCATTCAGCACCGAATGCTTGACGCCCTCTTTAGCCAACATCTTGCTGAGTCTCTCGGACTTCTCAATGGACACAGTACCCACGAGGACCGGCCTTTCCATTTCAGCCAGCTCTTTGATCTCTTCCACAACAGCCCGATATTTTTCCCGCTCGGTCTTATAGATAACATCAGAGTATTCTGTTCTGATCATCTTTTTGTTGGTAGGGATGAGCACCACGTCCAGGTTATAGATCTTGGCAAACTCCGCAGCTTCAGTGTCGGCGGTTCCTGTCATGCCGGCGAGTTTCTCATACATACGAAAATAGTTCTGAAAAGTAATGGTGGCGAGGGTCTGGTTTTCCTGCTCAACCCTCACACCCTCTCTGGCTTCCAGTGCTTGATGCAAACCATCGCTGTAACGACGGCCAGGCATGAGGCGGCCAGTGAACTCATCTACGATGATGATCTGACCATCTTTGACCACGTAGTCAACATCCTTGCCGAAGAGGGCGTAGGCCTTGAGCAACTGGTTGATCACATGGTTGCGGGTAAGCTTCTGCTCATAATCGCTCCGAATCTGATGTTTGCCTTCTGCTTTTTCTTCCGAGGAAAGAGTGCTGTCTTGATCAATTCGGTCTATTTCTGTTTCCAGCTCCGGCAGCATGAAGAATGTGGAATCTTTCTTGGCAATTATGTCCTTGCCGCGCTCAGTGGGATATACATTTCGCTCCTTCTCCTCCACCACGTAGTAAAGGGATTCATCCACCTCGGGAAGGCGCTTGGCCAGGGAATAGTCCTGTTCCACAGTCTTGAGGAGCTTGCGCATCCTCCCCTCTTCCATCATCTCCATAACACTGGGATGCTTGGGGGCAGCCCGATAGGCCAGGAGCAACGCCTCGCTTGCTTCGTACTCCTGGTCCTCATCCAGAAGTTTTCGAGTCTCTGCGATAAATTCCTTGGCTAATTTCTGTTGTCTCTGAAACAGGTTGGCCACCGGGGCGCGGAGCTTCTCGTAGTCTTTGATGGAATAGTCCACCGGACCGGAAATGATCAGCGGCGTCCGTGCTTCGTCTATGAGGATGCTGTCCACCTCGTCAACTATGGCGTAATTGAGTTCTCGCTGCACGCAATCCTTGCGGTGAAATTTCATATTGTCCCGCAGATAGTCGAAGCCGAACTCGTTGTTCGTGCCATAGGTTACGTCGGCACCGTATCCCTGTTGCCGCTCCTGATCGTCAAGATTATGAAGTATTACCCCCACGCTCAAGCCGAGGAATTTGTAAATGGTTCCCATCCACTCGGAATCACGGCGAGCAAGGTAGTCATTAACCGTGACCACATGCACCCCGCGGCCGGTGAGTGCATTGAGGTAGACAGGCATGGTAGCAGCCAGGGTCTTGCCTTCCCCGGTTTTCATCTCGGAGATTTTGCCTTGGTGGAGCACGATACCGCCAATGAGCTGGACGTCGAAAGGTCGCATCCCCAGGGTGCGCACTGAGGCCTCCCGAACCACGGCGAATGCCTCCGGCAAAAGCTCATCCAGTGTAGCTCCCTGGTCCAGGCTTTGGCGAAAGCGTGCCGTGGCGCCAGCCAGTTCCGCATCACTCAGGGAACTCATCTCTGACTCCAGACTGTTGATCTGATCCACCAGTGGCGCCAGTCTCCCGAGTTCACGGTCATTCTTGGTGCCAAAAAATTTCGTTATTGGATTCGCCAATAAAGCCATACGTTATTCCTGCCTTGAAAAGACCGAGGGCTTACCCTGCCACCAGATGGTTTGCTACGTTAGGGTTTAGATCTCAATGATCATGGCAGTCTCATCGCACTCGGGAAATTTGATGCACTTTAGGCAATCTGCCCAGATTTTGTGGGGCAACGTCCCCTTGTCCACTTCCCGGAAGCCAATTTTTTGAAAAAACTCTACCTGGTAAGTGAGAACGAAGATGCGGTGCAATCCCAAAGCACTGGCCTCGGAAATGCAAGCCTCCACAAGTTTCTTGCCAATACCCTGACTCCGATATGGCTCCCTGACGGCCAGAGATCGGATCTCGGCGAGGTCTTCCCAACAGATGTGCATGCTACAAGTGCCGATGATCTCCGGCTTATCGCCATCCAGATAGACAAAAATATCCCGAAGGTTGTCATACAGTTCACTCAGCGAACGAGGCAGCATATCGCCGCGCTGGGCATAGCCATCCAGCATTTTTTTAATTTCACGGATCTCATCAACCCTCACCTTCCGAATCTGGTTTGCCATGAGGATCACCGACTTCGCCTGGTGGTCAGACCATATTTGGAGATTAGCCGGGAAAGGTAGGTCCGTTGGATGCCCAGCACCTTTGCCGTTTCCTTGACGCTGCTACCCTGGTGATCCAGGTTGCGCTGCAAGAAGTCACGCTTGAAAGAGTCCAGCGCCTCCTTCAAGCTACAACCCAGAAGCTCTTGAGCGGTGTCTCCGGACGGCACCACACTGAAGGGAAGGTCTTCAGGATCTATCTGCCCGCCGGTACCCATCACCACGGCGCGCTCAACGGCATTTTCCAACTCGCGCACATTGCCAGGCCAGTGATAGTTTTGCAGCACTTCCATGGTGTTCGGGCTGAAACTGAGATTGGCTGGCCCCCTGATATACTTGTACTTGTCTAGGAAGTGTTGGGCCAGGACTAGGATGTCGTCCCTCCGTTCCCTGAGCGATGGGATGTGAATATGCACAACGTTGAGGCGGTAGTAGAGGTCTTCTCGGAACCTACCATTATGTACTTCTTCAAAGAGATTCTTATTGGTGGCGGCAATGGCCCTTATGTCTACCTGCATGGGGCTGGGTGAACCAACTCGATTGAAGGTGCCTTCTTGGATGACCCGCAGCAGTTTTACCTGCATGGAAGGGCTCATTTCGGCGACTTCGTCCAGGAAGAGGGTGCCGCCGTCGGCAACTTCCAGGACCCCGGTCTTTCGCGAAATGGCCCCGGTGAACGAGCCTTTCTCATGCCCGAACAGTTCAGATTCCAGCAGAGTGTCGGTAAAAGCGGCGCAATTGACCACCATAAGTTTTCTCTTGCGTCGAGGTCCAATTTTATGGATGAGTCTCGCTACAAGTTCTTTGCCCGTGCCGCTCTCTCCAGTTATCAGGGTAGTGGTTTTGGAGTTGGCGACCTTGACCGCGTCTGAGATCACCGTTTCTATGGCCTTGCTGACACCAATAATTTCATAACGGGACTCCAGCTCCTTTTTCAGATATATGTTTTCGTTTACTATGTCCTTGTAGTTTCGGGCTCGTTCAATGGCAAAAGAGGCGAGTTCTGAAAAATGGCTCAAGATCTCGATGTCGGCTTTGTGGATGGGCTGCCCATCCTCGCGGTCGATAATCTGGATGACGCCAATAACATCCCGTCCGCTCTTAATGGGCACGCAGGCAATGGACCGAGTTTTAAAACCAGTTGCTTCGCTGATGGTACTATCCCACCGGGGATCTTTCGATACGTCGGGGACAAGAAGGGGTTTACCGGTTAAAGCCACATGACCGGCGATACCCTGACCCATGTCAATCTCAAATTTCTTAACTTCTTCTTTCGCTTCTCCGGTTGCGATCTGAAAGTAGAGTTTATTCTTACTCTTGTTGACCAGCAGAAGAGAACTCGCCTTGGCTTCCATCAGCTTGGTCACTGATTCGATAATCATTTCCAACACACTATCTGTGTCCAGCACTGAAGTAAGCAAGGGTGAAATATCTTTGAGTATACTTACACGCGGGTCGACGGCCCGATCTTGCATGGAAATCCTCCTTTAAAACCGAATTGTGTATTTATTTGTATACCAAAAGGAGAGTTACGTCAATAATTATAGGAGTTCACTGAATCTTTTTACTCCGACGGTTTCAGAAAAAGAGGGAAAATACCATTTTTGGCGTAAAATTTGCTTAAGAATCAAGCGTCTAGGAGAGATGCCCAGTCAATTGCTGGAGAACATCGACATCCTTACCGTAGCAGGTTAACTTACCGCTATGGCTAAAAAAAAACTTGACAGGACTGAAGGTTTAAACTAAAAGTGGGCCCAATGTACTCAAAGTATGCTGAAATTCCTCTACTCTGGGCTCCACTCTGAGACGAAACCAATGACAACAGCTTTTAGAGGGATCGAACACTTCTATTTTGCCTTGCTGCCCGGAACTCACCGGGATTTTAGATTCAAAAAATTTTCCAAGAAATTACCATCAGTAGCAGTTTTCTTGACACCCCTTCCTACATCTTACGACAGGTGACGGGATGAAGCGAAAACGCATAACCATAATGTGGATGCCGTCGGTGAGTTCCAAATCCCGAACCTTCTCTCTCCCAGTTGTAGCCCTGTACATATTTGTGGGCATGTTGTTGCTCTCTTGGGCACTGTTGGCCGCAGGGGGATACTTTGGCAATCATCTCTATCATGACTATATGCAGGTACGGGAGAAAAATACCTATCTGCTCCAGAAGGAGAGGGAGTTGGGTGCACTTCGCCAGACCATGGAGCGCATCCAAAAGGATGAAAATACCATCCGGAGCTTTCTCGGCCTGGAAAAGGGTCACGAAGAGACAACCGGTCTCGGGCAGGGAGGTGAGCCCTCACCGGATCTCTCGACCATCGCTCCCACGGATGCCATGGCCAGCGGCAGCATGCCATTCCCTGCCAAACCCAGACAGGTTTCCGTCCTCCAAAGGGCTCAGCAGTTGGAGACAGACTTGCAGGAGCTGGTGGGAACGATGCGAAGCCAGCGGCAGACCTGGGATAGCACGCCGAGTATTATTCCAATAGACGTGACCAAATACTGGTTTTCCTCGGGATTCGGCTGGAGGCGCAGTCCATTCACTGGCCTGAAAGAGTTCCACAATGGATTGGATATCAGCAGTCGCAAGGGCACACCAATTATAGCACCCGCCAATGGCAAGGTAATAAAGAGAGGATATGATAAGTATCTTGGTAAGTATCTCAAGATAGACCACGGCGAGAACATCGTTACCACCTATGGGCATCTGTCGGGCTACAATGTAAGTCCTGGACAGAAGGTTGAACGAGGGGATATGGTTGCTTTTATGGGCAACAGTGGCCTCTCGACGGGCAACCACCTTCATTACATGATCAAGGTCAAGAATCGGTGTGTGAATCCTCTGCATTACATCCTAAACGCGAAGGCTAACCGTCTCCTGGTCCGCCCTTTGCGAGTTAAGGGTGGCGGACAATGAAAAGCAAGAATAAGAAGGAAAAGAGCCTGTCCTTGGATACCCTCATTGGGGCCAATACTGTCTTCGAAGGGTCAATCCAGAGTGAGCGCAGTGTCTGTGTGGAAGGCAGCATAAGAGGCAGGATCGAAGCCAAAGGTGAGGTGGTAGTGGGCCGGCAGGGCAAGGTCGAGGCTGATATTTATGCAGACTCAGTGGTGGTAGGCGGTCAGATTATTGGCAACATCAACGCTCGGAGTCGATTGGAAATCACTGCCACGGGGCGGGTAACCGGAGACATTGAGGCAACAAAAATAACCGTTGCCGAGGGCGGAATGGTGGACGGTTCGTTCAAGATGATGGAGGCAGTGGAATCCGCATATCCACAGTTGGAAAGTGGGTTATCTGTGGACGAGAGTGAGCAGTCCAACATCCAATCCTCACCTGATCCCCTCGAAAGCCTACCCCAGGCGTGAGACACGTTCTAAATCCAGCGGCTTGAGACCTCATAATTCGGGAATGCGAAAGGATTTTTGCCACCCTTTCGACCCACAATTAGCTGTTCGAAAGGGCTAGCCCGGATGTTTCACGAATTGGTGTCGCGAGACCGTAGTAGAGATCAGACATGAGGAACGATTACTCAGTCACTATCTTTTCCAGGCGCAAGGGTAAAACCTTTACCTTTAATCTGGATCGGCGCTTCATATACGTGCCGATGGTCATTTTGGTCGTTTTGGTGGTGAGTTGTGTTCTATTGGGACAATCCTATTTTCAGGAACGCGAGGAACGCCAGCGACTGGAAGGGAGAGTCGCCCTGCTCGAACAGCTTATGGATAAATTCGAAGAGCGGGCGGAAAGGCAGGGTGGGGAAGCTTTCTCAAAAGGGGTGGCGAAACCTGCTGCCCAGCCGACAGTAGAGGTCGCTCTCGTATCGGAAGAAAAGGAAAAGAAGCCAGAGCCGCCGGTGCCAGAGATTCAGATCGGCGGCAAGGCAGAAGTCGATCCTCGACCAATTGCTAGAATCGATGCGGCCAAAGTCAGCTCCCTGGAAGAAGAAAGGGAAGGCTTCCGGTTAGCTTTCAAGTTGGTTAACTTGATTGGTGAGCCTATAGCAGGGAATGTGGCCATCATTGCTTCTCTTAGACCACCTCACAAGCCGCGTTTCGTCTCCTTTCCCTCTATGAAATTAACTGATGGAATGCCGGTCAAGTTGAGAAAGTCGGTGGGGTACAATATCCACTATTTCAAAGAGGTGACCGGCAGATTCTACTTCCCTTTCTCCTACTCCGAGTCTTTTCGGATCTTGATCTACGACCGAGATGAGGAACTGGTCTTAGACACCACTTTTCTTGCCGAAGATGTGGCTGTTCACGGGTTCCAGCCCGAGGAACCAGTCCCATCCCTCTATCCCTCCGAACCCTCAGAACTCTCAGAGCCCTCAGGACCCTCAGATCCTTCCTTGAGCTCCTAGTCCGTTAATTTAGAGTGCAAGATCCTTCGCCAGTCGCTGCCAGCGTTGGACATGTTCCCGCATGCCTGCCGCGTCAAGAATTCCTGCCTCGCTCACAAAACCGGTAATGAGCTGCCTGGGAGTAATATCGAAGTATACATTATCGCAACGTTTCTCTTGCCGGGACCAGACTTCCTTGCCTGATTTGGACTCCAGGATACAGTTGTGGGAATCCATGGTGACGTTGATTTTGTACGTGTCAGCAGCCACGAGAAAGTCGCGACCATGGGCATGTGCTACCAGAGCCGCCAGATAGGTTCCCGTCTTGTTGACCACCGATAGGTCACGTAAGACAGCATCAGCTCCCACCAGCACCAGGTCGGCATCAGGGATGGCAAGACCCATTTGGGCGTCGGTTATCATGCGGAGTTCAGTAACGTCATCAGATAGGTTCTTGAATAAACGACGTCCCTCCATTAAAGGGCGGGATTCAGCGATGACAACCCGGCAGCCTGGAGGCAGTCCGTAGCGCAGGATTGATTCCACTGTGGAGGAATAACTCAGGGTTACCACAGATTTGTAGTCTCGGATAATGGTTCGTGCAGCCTCAACTTGCTGGTGGACGAATTCTTGCTGCAATG
>JAUVTM010000329.1 GCA_030601545.1 Syntrophobacterales bacterium | reverse complement strand
CACCCCCGTCACCACTTCAACACCCAGCTCTTTTCCAGCTGCCACAGCTTCTGCCACCCCAGCCACAGTGTCATGATCCGTGAGCGCAATAGCCCGCAAGTCTCTCTTTTTGGCAAGTTGCACCAGTTCCCTCGGAGAAAGACTTCCGTCCGAGCAGTTGGAGTGGGTATGTAGGTCGATTCGATCCATTAGATATTGGTCATTCGGCCATTTGCCCAGAGGGCATGGGGCTAGATTATTTCGGATTGCGGATTTCGGATTTCGGATTTCGAAATTCCAACTTCGAATTGTTCCTTGTGCTCTGCGCTCTGCGCTTAGCGCTATGCGCCTTACCGATAATACTTCTCCAAATACTCCTTCACCATGCGTTGGGTATTGAACCTGGGAGCACAGTCAGAGATAGAGGTCTTCATCATCTTGGTCCACTGAGGACGATTGGCATAATAGGTAGTCACTGCTTCCTCGAGCACGCCATAGAAATCAGCCGCTGTTTCTTCATCGCCGGCGTCCTCGTCGTCGCCAATGGCATAACCGTTAACACGATGCTTGCAGACTTCACGCCACCAACCATCCTGCACGCTCATATTTATGCCACCATTAAAGGTAACTTTCATGCCGCTGGTACCGGATGCCTCCCGTGGACGCCTGGGATTATTGAGCCAGAGATCCACCCCCTGGGTGAGACGCGCCGCCTGCCACATATTATAGTTTTTCAGGTAGACCAGGCGGAAACGACCCTCATATCTCTGCGCGGTGTGAATGATATCCTGAATTACTCTCTTGCCCGCCTCATCTTGGGGGTGAGCTTTGCCGGCAAAGATAAACTGGACTCGATTGCGGGTGAGGTTCAACAACCGCTCCATGTCCGTAAAAAAGAGGGTGGCCCTCTTGTACCCAGCGGCCCTGCGGGCGAAACCTACGGTTAGAAATTCCTCGGTAAAACCGGCATTGGAGCTGGCGTTGACATAGCGAATAAGCCTCCGCTTGGCGGAAAGCTCAGCTTCAGCAACGAGCTCATCAGGAATATTTATGGCGCCCTCGAGCACTTCCGGGTACTCCCGCCACTGAGGCAAGAACTGGTCATACAGCCCGGCATAGTCCGGACCGGTCCAGGTGAGGTGGTGCACGCCATTGGTTATGTGACCAATCTCGTAGCCGGGAAACATCTCTCTGCTCACCTCTCCGTGCAGTTCACTGACCCCATTACAAGCGCGGCTGAGGTTCAGGGCCAGCCTGGTCATATTAAGACCATCCTCCCCGGCAAACTCACGGATCTCGGCCGGCAGGAACTCTCCAAGGGATTCTTCCGCCAGATCATAAGGAAACACGTCATGACCGGCTGGCACTGGCGTGTGAGTGGTGAAGGTGCAGTAGTCGCGAACCTGATCCACGTCTCCGTCGAAGTCATGGTAAAGAGCCAGGGTAATAAAGGCGGAATGACCTTCGTTCATGTGGTAGGTGGTGATTCCCTCTTCCAATCTCTTCAAAGCTTTGTACCCACCTATGCCCAGGATTGCCTCCTGACAAATGCGAGTATGACTGTCGCCGCCATAGAGGTATTGGGTCACCAGTCGATCATCTGCGGTGTTGTCTTCAAGATCCGCATCCAGGAAATAAATGGGAACCTTACCCTTTAGTCCCTGGTAAGTATACTTCCAGACCCCCACCTTAACTTCCCGGCCGTCCACGGGAACGGCTACCTTCATGGGCAGGGGCTCCATGAAAGCTCGGGGATCAAAATACGGATACATCTCCTCTTGCCATCCCATGGGGTTGATATTTTGCATGAAGTAACCCCGCTTGTAGAGCAAGCTTACCGCCACCAGTGGAAGGCCGATATCGGCCGCAGACTTGATGTGGTCGCCGGCAAGAATGCCCAGGCCGCCACTGTAAGTGGGGATATTTTCATTGAGACCGATCTCCATGCTGAAATAAGCAATTTTCATTAGTGAAGCCTCGCAATTATCTCAGGAGTTATCTGAA
>JAUVTM010000143.1 GCA_030601545.1 Syntrophobacterales bacterium | reverse complement strand
GGTGGGCACAAAGTTTCATCCTGGTCGAAACGTGGGTATGGGTAGAGATTACACCCTGTTTGCGAAGATTGACGGAGTTGTCCAATTCGAACGAAAGGGCAAGAGCCGACGTAAGATAAGCGTTTATGCCCCCAGCTAGTTCCCATCCATAAATGGCCCTTCTTCGCTGTCCTGCGGAATTACCCTTTCTTTAGTCCTGGAAAACCTGGTCCTCAGGACCAGATCAGAGTTCAATAGCTATGCAGGTAAAGAATGCGAGCTCTCCTGGAGTACTGAAGTATTGTAGAAATAGAAATTCCAAATCACAAGGGCTAAGGTTTCAGTACGGATGCAGGTTTCAGGTTTAGAAAAAGGGTTTCAGGTGTCAGTGTTCAGGTGTCAGGGGAAAAAACAAAGTACTGAAACCTGACACCTGACACCTGGTACCGAGTCCCCGCAGGGGACGAAGAAACTGGGAACCCGCCCACCACCGCTAACCATGCGTTTTGTTGACGAGGTAAAAATCCACGTCCGGGCCGGCGACGGCGGTAAAGGATGTGTCAGTTTCCGCCGCGAAAAATACGTGCCCAAAGGCGGCCCGGATGGCGGAGATGGTGGCAAGGGCGGTGATGTAGTAATCAAAGCCACAAGTGCCAAGCAAACCCTCCTAGATTTTCATTTCCAAAGTCACTTCAAAGCGGACCGTGGCGCCATCGGCCGCGGCAAACAGCAGACTGGCAAGAATGGGAAAGACTGCTCTCTCCTTGTCCCTGCAGGCACTCAGGTAAGGGATGCAGATTCCGGCGAGTTGCTTGGGGATCTAACCCAAGATGACGATTATCTCGTCATTGCCAAGGGCGGTCAGGGTGGAAAGGGCAATATGCGTTTTGCCACAGCCACTCGCCGAGCTCCGCGAATAGCTCAGCCGGGAAGACCGGGGGAAGAGCGGCACGTTATCCTAGAGCTAAAACTTCTAGCCGATGTGGGGCTCATTGGTCTTCCCAATGGAGGCAAGTCCACTCTCATATCCCGCATCTCTGCGGCGCGCCCCAAGATCGCGGATTATCCCTTTACCACCCTCGTACCCAATTTGGGAGTAGTACGATTAGGGCTGGACGATTCCATGGTAGTTGCTGATATCCCGGGACTCATTGAAGGCGCGCACCGAGGGGCTGGTCTTGGTCTGAAGTTCCTCCGACACATCGAACGCACTTCAGTGTTGGTTCACATAATCGATATCTCCGGCTGGGAGCGTGGGGTTCAGGCTTTTGTGGATAATTATCATCAGGTGAATCACGAACTGGGTAAGTTCAGCTCGGAGCTTTTAGACAAACCACAGATAGTGGCGTTGAACAAAATAGACCTGCTAGCAGACCGGGCACCACTGGAGGAGTTGCTGGCAGCATTCCGGGAATTGGGACCACCAGTGCACGCCATTTCTGCGGTGACAGGCGAGGGCACCCAGGAATTGATCTGGGAAACCGCCGAGCAACTGGCCCAATTGCGGAACGGTTGAACGAAAAGGTTGTCTAAAACCACAGGGGACACAACGGGCACAAGGGATTTTTCATGATACAATCATATTCTTGATGTACTTCGTGCTCTTTGTGGTTTATTTAATCAGAGAAAACCTGGTCCTCTCCCGAATAGCGGGATCTTCGATGGGCCAGTCTTTGTATGATTTACGATTTATGATTGTAGATTGCAGATTGAAGTGCATGTCTTCCTTACCGGTAGGGATTGCGAGCTGTTTTGGAGTACTGAAGTATTGTAGGAATAGAAATTCCAAATCACAATGACTAAGGTTTCAGTGTTCAGTGTTCAGGACGGATGAAGGTTTCAGGTGTCAGTGTTTCCCGCTGTCGCTTCGCTTCAGACGGGATTTCCGCTTCGCTCCAACAGGTTTCAGCTTCTATGTTTCTTTTTCCTGACACCTGACACCCGACACCTGAAACCTCAACATTGACACCTGAAACCTTAACTTAGGGTGAGAGTATCGGTGATTTCCCAGGAACGCAAAAAAGTGGCAGATAGTGCGCGGCGAGTAGTCATAAAGGTGGGGAGCTCTGTGCTCACCAGCAGCCGCGGAGTTGACCTGGGTGTTATCAATCGGCTTTGCGATGAGATATCCATGTTGAGGGAGCAGGACCGCCAGGTGGTGATTGTTTCTTCTGGGGCCATCGCTGCCGGGATTCGTAAAGTGGGGCTGAGGGAGAGGCCAAAGACCATCCCTCAAAAACAGGCGGCCGCAGCCGTGGGCCAGGGCAGCCTGATTCAGGCATATGAGGAAGCCTTCAGCCACTATGATCTTAAGGTGGCGCAGATTCTGCTCACCAGCGATGATCTAACCAATCGCCGTCGCTACCTAAACGCGCGTCATACCCTGCAAACGCTTTTAGACTGGGGGATAATTCCCGTCGTCAATGAGAATGACACTGTGGTAGTGGATGAAATAAAGTTTGGCGACAATGATAATCTCTCAGCCCTCATCGCCCAACTCACCGAGGCCGACCTGTTGGTAGCCTTGACCGACATGGATGGACTCTACGACTCTGATCCGCGCAAGCATCAGGACGCACGTATCATTCCGGTGGTTTACCGTATTGATCAACAGGTCGAGGATTTTGCAGGAGGCCAGCCGGGGAGGATGGGCACTGGCGGTATGGTGAGCAAACTGCTGGCAGCAAAGAAAGTTACCGCTGCCGGCGTGCCGATGATCATCGGCAACGGCAGAAATCGCTATGTTCTGAAGCAGATTTTCGATGGCGAGGAGGTGGGCACTCTCTTCCTGCCAGCCGGTCGACGGCTGTCCAGTAAAAAACAGTGGATTGCTCATACCCTCAAGCCCCAGGGAGACATTATTCTGGACGGGGGGGCCACAGAAGCATTGAAGTCTCGGGGCAAGAGTCTCCTGTCCACTGGAATCATTGGGCTCAGAGGAGAATTCGAAGTGGGAGCCCCGGTGCGCTGTTTGAACAATGAAGAGGAAATGATTGGCATCGGTTTGGTGAACTATTCGGCTGATGAAATCGATAAGATAAAAGGTGTGCGCAGTCACAGAATAGAGGATATTCTGGGGTACAAGCATTCAGATGAGGTAATTCACCGAGACAACTTCGTACTGAGAGAAGCAATTGCATTGGACGGTGAACAGGCATAGCACGAAATAAGGAAATTGCGGGATTGAGGAATTGGGGAATTGAGGAATTACAAAAGACTTAGAGGCTTGCCATCTCCAGAGTAGTCCAATCCCTAAATTCCCGAATCCCTAAATTCCTCAATTCATATGACAAGGAGCTTCAGAGATGAGTATCTCGGAGACTATTAAGTCAATGTCTCAACATGCCAGGGCAGCATCCAGGCTCATGGCCCGGGCCCATAGTGAAGCCAAGAACCTTGCCCTCAGAGAAATGGCCGCTTTGCTGCGGCAGCACCGCACCGAGATTCAAGCAGAGAATAGTAAGGACGTGGCTGCAGCAGAGGCAGAGCTGGGAGCTGCTAAGATCGACCGGCTCCGGATCACTGATGGGGTGCTGGAGGATATGGCAACTGGACTGGAAGAGGTCGCACAGCTTTCTGATCCGGTCGGTACCATTGGTAAGATGTGGATTCGTCCCAACGGGATGCAAGTTGGCAAAATGACTATTCCTCTGGGAGTCATTGGTATTATCTACGAATCGCGGCCCAATGTTACCGTAGACGCGGCTGGACTCTGTCTCAAAGCTGGTAATGCTGTGATTTTGCGTGGTGGCTCCGAAGCAATTAACTCCAACAGCTGTCTGGCGAGCATTCTGCAAGAAGCGCTAAAAAAAGGGGGGTTGCCAGGAGAGGCGGTTCAGGTGGTATCCACCACCGATCGTCAGGCGGTCACCGAACTGCTGAAGCAAGAGGAAAACATTGATCTCATCATTCCCAGAGGCGGTGAGAGTCTTATCCGCTTTGTGGTGGAAAACGCTCACATGCCCGTGCTGAAACACTATAAGGGAGTATGCCATATTTTTGTAGATGCCAGCGCAGATATTACTATGGCCGAGACCATCTGCATGAACGCCAAGGTCCAGCGCCCGGGCGTCTGTAATGCCATGGAGACTCTCCTGGTTCATGAGGCTGTGGCCGAGAGCTTCCTGCCTCGCGTGGCAAAATCGCTCTCCGAGGCCGGGGTGGAGCTTCGCGGTTGTCAGCGAACCCAGGCCATCCTCCCGGGGGTGAAGGAAGCCGCCGAGGCGGACTGGTTTGAGGAGTACCTGGATCTCATTCTCGCTGTCCGGGTGGTTCCCAATATGGCTGGTGCCATCGAGCATATTGAAACCTATGGTTCCATGCATACCGAGGCCATAATCACCACTGATTATCAACGGGCACATCAGTTTCTGCAGAAAGTCGACTCGTCCGTGGTGCTGGTCAATGCCTCCACGCGTTTCAACGATGGCTACCAGTTAGGGCTGGGGGCAGAGATTGGCATTAGCACCTCCAAGCTCCATGCCTTCGGCCCAATGGGGGTTGAAGAATTGACCACCAGCAAATTTGTGGTGCTGGGCGACGGTCAGGTCAGGGAATAACGACTGATGGTCGCAGGATCAAAGTGATTGCAAGACGGAGGGATTTAGCCAAGCGCATCTATCAGCAGGCAGCCGGCAGCGGGCAGCAGGCAGCAACCTAGACAAAGGGCATAAGCTTTATGCGTAGGTTGGTGACTCCTTTCTGCTTTGTGCCTACTGCCTACTCGAGCAGGAGGAGTCTTTGGGCATTGGCATTATGGGCGGTACCTTCAATCCGATTCACTTTGGTCACCTGCGGGCAGCTGAAGAGGTGGCCGAATCGCTGCAATTGGCGCAAGTGATCTTCATACCTGCAGCAAAGCCGCCACATAAATCTGAGGTGGGGCTGGTCTCTTTTGATCATCGTTGGCACATGCTTGAGCTGGCGATGGCAGGGAATCCGTTATTCGTGTTGTCGGATCTGGAATACCAGCGTCCGGGCATATCCTACTCGGTGGAAACATTGACGCAACTGTCCAAAGAACGTGGTGGCGGCGAGGAGCTCTACTTCGTCTTGGGCTTGGACGCCTTTCTGGAACTGCCAACCTGGAAGAGCTACCGAGAGCTCTTTTCTCTCTGCCACTTTGTTGTTGTAGCCCGGCCTGGATTTTCCCCAGAGTCCCTGGATGCTATGCTTAACACGCAGGTCTCGGATAGTTATTCCTTTGACTCTCAGGTGCAGGGATACCTCCACCCCAGCCTGCATACTGTCTACTATCGCGAGGTAACACTGTTAGATATTTCCTCCTCCACCATTCGCAGACTTCTGGCCGAAGGGTGCACAGTGCGTTATTTGCTTCCAAAAGAGGTGGAAGAGTACATCCAGCAACAAGGACTTTACCAGCAACTATAGTGAGCCCCGAGAAACATGAAAAGGAGCCATGGTAAGCAGGGTGAGACCAAGAAGGTGAAGGAAATCCCGGCTTTGGAAAAGGCCTTGTTATGTGCTCAGGTGGCGGCTGCTCATAAGGCCGAGGAGCCAACAATATACCAAGTTAACGAAATCATTACCTATGCCGACTATTTTGTTATCTGTGCCGGACGTTCCACTCGGCATGTTCAGGGGATAGCCGGCTACATCGAGGAAGCTCTGGTGCAGCGGCGGGTCAAACCCATGGGAGTGGAGGGCTTGACTGAAGGTCATTGGGTATTGCTTGATTGCAATGATGTGATAGTCCATATTTTCTATCAGCCCATGAGAGCTTTTTACGATTTGGAAGGGCTTTGGTTTGAGGCCCGGCAAATAGAATTCCCAGAGGCGGGAGGACCAGATTAGGGTCCCAATTGAGATAACGCTCCATCGGGTGTTATCCGTTATCTGTTAT
>JAUVTM010000156.1 GCA_030601545.1 Syntrophobacterales bacterium | reverse complement strand
AGATTGTGGAAATCATCCAGAATCACATAGCCGCAGGGGACCAAGAGCAGAGTGATGAAGGTGGCAAAAAGTACACCGAATCCAAGGCTCACGGCCATGGGTATGAGAAATTGAGCCTGGAGGCTGCGTTCCAAAATCATTGGCGTTAAGCCGGCAAAGGTGGTCAAAGAAGTCAGAATGACGGCCCTGAACCGCAGAGCCCCACCCTGAATAATGGCGTCATGTACACTGGCTCCCTGCCTGCGGATTCGATTGGTGGCATGTAGCAGCACCAGGGAGTCATTGACCACCACGCCAGTCAGACCGACGATGCCGAACAAGCTCAAAAGGCTCAGATTAAGACCCATTAGCAAGTGTCCGAACACAGCACCCACTATGCCGAAAGGAATGGCCGACATGACCACAAGGGGCTGAGAGAAGGACTTGAAGGGAATGGCCAGCAGAGCGTAGATCAGAAAAAGCGCAATGACAAGACCACTGCCAACATCGTCCAGAGACTCCTTCTGTTCCTTGCCTTCCCCTTCCATGGAGTATCGCAAGCCTGGATAAGTTTGTTTCAGTTTTGGCATGACCCGGCTTTCCAGATCAACACGCACCTCATTGGCGTTGGTGATAGTCTCATCCACGTCCCCGGTCACCTTTATTACCCGGAAACGCTGAGCTCGTTCGATGGAGGCGTAGCCCTCCTCCATCTTCACCTCAGCCACCTGGTTGAACGGCACCTCTGAGCCGTCCGGCGTCCGGATGTACATATCCTCAACAGAACCCAATGACTTGCGCTTGGACTCTGGGTACCTTACCATAACCTTGACCTCATCCTGATCGCGCTGCAAGCGGAGGGCCTCGGCCCCGTAGAAAGCATGCCGGACCTGCTTGGCCAGATCATCTAAGGTCAAACCTAAACTGCGGGCAGTGAGTTTCAGTTTGAGCTGCATTTCGTCTTTGCCCGGTAGGAAGCTGTCACTTACATCGAATACTCCGGGATAGGTTTTAAGCTCCTCTTGCAGTTCCTCTGCCGCCGCCACCAGCAAGTCGTGATCGTCCAGCGACATATGAACCTCTATGGCGTTGCCGGCGCTGAAGAGTACACTCTGATAAGTGATGGCCTCGGCATCCGAGACGATTCCCACCTTCTGGCGCCACAAATTGCCCAGTTCAGTTGCGGTCACATTCCTTTTCTCTCCTTCCAGGAGCTCCATTGTAATCTGGGCCAGATGTCCACCCGACTGCGGTCCACTGGCCATCGGACCATGCCCTCTGCCATGCATCCCTACTCTGGTGATGATACCCTTCAATAGCGAGGGCGCATCTTCGGGCCGTTTCTTGTCCGCTTCGGCCAAGGCTTCTTTACCAGCCTGCTCCAGAAGACCGGCGATTTCTATTGTCCGCTCCACCGGTGTGCCTGCCGGCATGGTCAATCTGCAAGTCAGGAAATCGCTTTCAACCTTTGGAAACAGGGTGAATTTGATCCAGCCTGCCTGCCATATTCCCACAGTCACCAACAAGATGGCGATACCCAGCGCAACTGTGGCGTAACGCCAGCGGACACAAAAATCCACCGCCCAGCCATACGGCCGCCTGATGAACCATTTCAGCCAGCGGGCCGCACGCTTTTCCTCCATGCTTCGCCTTGTTCGGTGTTTGGATGCCACCAGATGGGCTGGTAAAATCAGCAAGCATTCCACCAGAGAGCCCAGAAGCACCAGAATGACCACGGTGGGAATGTTGCGCATGAGTTTTCCCATGACGCCGGTTCCCAGAAGTAGCGGATAGAAGGCCGCCACCGTGGTCAGGACTGCAAAAACCACCGGCCGCCCTACCTCCAGGGTCCCCTCAACAGCTCCTTCCAGAGGTTCGACCCCCTCCTCCTGTCTCCGAAAAATATTCTCACCCACGACTATGGCGTCATCCACCACGATACCCAGAACCATGATGAAGGCGAACAGGGAGATCATGTTGATGGACACGTCAAATGTAGACAAGAGCATCAGTCCAGCCATAAAGGATATCGGTATTCCGAGAGTTACCCAAAAGGCAAGGCGGGCATTCAGAAATATTCCCAGGAGTATGGCTACCAGGATCAGGCCGAAGGCCATATTTTTCAGCAACAGCCAAATTCTGCTTTTCAGTATTCTCGACCTGTCCCGATAAATACTAATGTCCACCCCTTCCGGCAGGCTTGGCCTTACCTCCTCGATATACTGTTTGACCGTAGCGGCAACCTCCAGGGCGTTCTGATTGGCGACCCTGTAGACCTCGATAAGGCCGGCTGGTTTGCCCTGAAATCTGGTAAAAAGATCCACATCCTCGAAACCATCTCTGAGCTGGGCGATCTGTCCCAGAGTGACATTGCTGCCATCAGTTTTGGTAATTATAGCTATATCCCCGTAATCCCCAGCGAAGTAGCGGCGACCCTTGGTCCTGACCAGGATCTCGCCTCCTGCCGTCTTGACGCTACCCGCCGGCAGATCCAGACTGGCCCTTCGAACCGCCTCGGCAACCTTGCCCAAGGTGAGACCGTAACGACGGAGAGTTTCCTCGGAGATTTCGATATGAATTTCTCCTTTGCGGACACCTGCGAGTTCGGCCAGGGTAATGCCAGGTAAAGTGGTAATGTCGTCTTTGATTCTCTCCGTCAGGTGCTTGATGGTTGACTCGGGTGCATCGCCAAAAACGGTGACATTGAGAACCTGGCGCCGCCTGGTCACTTCCCGAACAACAGGCTCTTCAGCCTCGTTGGGGAAGGTGGTGATCCGGTCGACCTCTGCCTTCACTTCATCCAGGAGTTCCTGCAAATCCCAATCGTTCATGACCTCTATGATCACCGTCGCGAACCCTTCCCTGGCTGCTGAATCAATCCGCTTGATGCCGGCCAACCCTGCCACTTTTTCTTCAATTCTCCGGACGATGGCCTCCTCCACCTCAGCCGGCGAGGCACCAGGGTATTCCATGGTGATGGAAATCAGGTCCAGCGAGGTCTCGGGAAATATCTCAAGCTTGGTGGTCAGCCCTGTTACCGCACCGGCCAGCAACAGAAAGATCATCAGTAGATTGGCGGCAACGTGATTGTCGGCAAACCAGGCAACAGCGCCTCTCATAGTCAGTCCTCAGTAGAGTAAATGTCTAAATTGTACTAAAGTGAGCTAAAATGCCTAAAGTGCCCAAAAGTCGTTAAAGTCGCGACGTAATCATCTAAATTTCCAAATCCGCAATTCGAAATCCCAAATCCCAAGCACCAAATTACAAATAAATCTCAAATTTTCACCCTGTGGAATCCTGCCTTTAGCAGGTTCGCCAGAGGCGAAATTCCACAGGGCAGGTACTCAATGACCCAAACATATATTGGAATTCTCTTTTTTTAAGATGATGTGAACGTCTGCAATTTTGAAACTGGGGACCCGCCCGCAGGGTGGGGAGTCCAAGCGAAGCGCGGACAATTTCGGTCATTGTTATTTGCCCTTCGACTAGGCTCAGGGTGGTGAGCTCGTCGAACCATTTGTTATTTGGGTTTTGTGATTTGTAATTTACATTAACTTCTGCCTAGTGTCTTTTGCCCGCTGCCTGCTGTCCAGTGTCTAGTCTTTACTTGGCCGCTGACCGCTGAGAGCTGATGGCTTGCTTACCATCCTAACGGCCATTCCATCCGTGACAGCCTTAAGGGGCGTGGTGACCACAGTTTCTCCATCCTCTAAACCCTTGGTAACAATAACCTCGTCACCCTGGACCCTGGCAACCTCCACTTTTCGGAAGCGAAGTCGACTGGCCTTATCCACAATCCAGACCACGTTGCCCTGATGCAGGGCTGCCCGAGGAATGACAGTTACGCTCTGTACCTTGCGACCTTCTATTTCCACCGCTACAAAAAGCCCGAAGACCAGTGGCGGCTTCCTGGCATAGGGTTTACTCACCCGCACCACCACATGAATCATCCGAGTTCGCTCATCCAACCTTCCTTCAGTCCGGACTACTTTACCTGGCCAACTCAATTCACGGCCTGCAATACTGGCCCGAACCACCGCAGGAGCCCCACGTCCGTCTGTCGAGGTGAAAGCGGGCACATCAAACCAGAACAAATCTCCCCCTTCCAGAGGTACAACAATCTCGGCCGCCTCAGTAGAATAAAGAGTTCCCAAGGCCTGACCTGGTGAGACATATTGGCCGACATCAACCTTTTCCTCACCCACACGTCCAGCAAAAGGGGCTTTAAGCTTGGTGCGCTCCAGACTCAAGAGAGCTTTGCGCAGGTTCGCCTTGTCAGCCTCCAATCTAGCTTGGGCTGCGGCCAGCTGTGGTTCCTTGGCCACCAGAGCCGAAGGCTTGCTATCTTCGCCGGCACTATCTGGATAGAGCAAACGCCACTCTTCCACTGCTGCTAAGGCCTCTTCTTCGGCCAATTCGAGCCGACTTTCAGCCTCTTTCACCTTGGCCCTGGCCAGGGTTACGGCTAACTCGTAATCCACCGGGTCGATCTGGAGCAAAGTGTCCCCTTCCTTGAACACACCTCCATTTACCAAGGCGGGAGACATGCGTACCACCTTACCTCCCACTTCCGGCACCAGATTGATTTCCCGCAAAGGTCGAACCGTGCCCTCGCCCTGGATGTACACAGTCTGGGGTCCTCTATTTGTTTTAATGGTCCGGACCATTGGTACAGGAGCGGGAGGTTTGCGCTTCTTCATTTCAGGTTTGCTCGCCGTCAGTACAAGCAAGCCCACGACACCCATGGCGATGAGAACCACACTAATGCCAAACTGAATAAGTCTTTTCTTTCTAGTACTCATAAGTCATATGCTCCGCGCCATTTATCATTTCGCATTTGTCATCTCGCATCTGTCATTTAGATTTTCATTTTGACACTGACTGCTAGAGTTGATTGATGTCAAAAATGATAAATGTTCAGTGTCTGCTGCCTGCTGCTTCCTGCCTGCTGCCTGCTGTTTCCTTCGCCACATCGCCATGTCCCCGCATCTCCGCGTCATTCCTCCTTCGCGTCTTTCGTGGTTGTATTTCCCTTTTTAACCATGACCGGCCCCGGATCCGCCCAGCCGCCACCAAGAGCCCGGTGGAGATTGACGCGATTGTTTAGAAGCACGAAATCAACCTCCACCAAATCACTTTCACCTTGAAATCTGGTTCGCTGGGTGTCCAGTACTGTGAGAAAATCAACCAGACCCTTTTCATATCGACTCTCAGCTATCCTCTGTGCCGCTCTAGCCTCATGTAGA
>JAUVTM010000296.1 GCA_030601545.1 Syntrophobacterales bacterium | reverse complement strand
GAGGTTGTCTTGGTTCATAAACACTTCTCCCGGCAGGGCACCGTAAACTACTTCACTGGCTTGGGGTTGGGCCCCCATAAGCCGAAGGGCACTGTCCAGGCAAAGCTTGGTGTATCCCTCCATTCCGGGAATGCCGGCGATGGCCACCGCCACAGCCGGTTTCCCCCAAAGCTTCTCAAAATGGCCATACAAAATGAGACCGCGGTCCAAAAACTGCTTTAGACTGGCGTTGGCTGCAAGCATATAGACCGGGACGGCCAGGATGAGTCCGTCGGCTTGCAGGAGGGCCTCGAGGATTGTAGGAAAATCATCCGCTTGAGGACATGTGTGCTCATCGAACAAACAAGTGTAACATGCCCGACATGGCCTGATGTCCATCTCAGGAAGACGGACAAGCTTTAACCGGTGCGGATCGGGAATGCGCCGGCTGATTTCCTTGGCCATCAATTCGCTATTGCCGAGCCTTCGGGGTGAACCCACTAAAGCCAAGATTTCCATTATAATAGTCCCTTGTAAACATCATTGTAGGTCGGATCGTTCTTGCAATAGCCCCGCTTGGAGCGGGATTCAACCTGTTTGTATTTTGAATATCGAATACCCGCCCGCCTCGCCTGAGGGGCTCGCGATGGCGGGCAGGTCGAACAAGGAATTTCGAACAGCAGAAGTTTTTGAAAGAAATAAGACAATGTTTTTCACTTCGATATTCTGCGGTTCCTTGTTCTGCGGTTCTGCGGTTCATATTCTCAAAGACTTGATAGTGGTATTTCGCTATGCGCTCTCCAGAGTCTCCTTACTGCTTACTGGATTTCACAGTGAGGCCAATGACTCGATAATTGAACTCATAGCTGAGAGCGTTGCTCCAGTCAGGCTGGTACACGCCTTTGTAGCGCGTGCCCTCAACGGGTCCCACCGGTTTTCCATAGGTATAGAACCAGTTAACGATAGGGCTACCTGTAAATCCCAAGGCTATCCAGTAGCTGCCCGGCATGAGTTCGGGCTTTTCCCGGCTGAAGTCGAAATCCGCCCAGCGGTAGCCTGGTTTCATGGAGAGCTGATTCAGATTTATAAAGTCACTCGTGGCAATTGGCTTTCCCGGTTTCATGTCGTTGTCCCGGCGGAGTTCAAGCCAGAGTTGCCCTCCGCCGCCAAAATTATGGAGTGCCAGTCCTATTTTCTCCAGCTTAACAGGCTTGCGGAGCTCGAAAACCTGAGCATACTGGATAAGCCTGGTGGTGACGTACTCTGCGGTCTCCACCAGGAAATTGCGGGTCATTTGGTAGCTGTCAGTCCCGACCGTACTTGCGGGGCCTCGGGGAAAGGCGAAATCAACGTTTTCCGGGAACTCGAGATTGCCAAAAAGAAAGGGCACGAGGAAACGAAGCTTGCGCCGTTCAGGTTCGGTTATCACAGGGGGTGGCGGCGGTGGCGGCACCTTTATTTCTGTAAAAGTTGCCTGAACAGGAGGAACAAGAAGAAGGTTCCTCGGCCCGTATTGCTGGCGAGTGCCTGAGAGTTTAACCTGGTCGCTGTCAAAATCGGCACTGATGGACTCCTGCAGCCTGGGTTTTCCTTTGCTTCCCGATATCTGCGACCAGCGCAAAAGACCATCGTTTATGGTTTCATTGTTGTCAATTCCAATCTCAATTCTAATGTAGCGATTGGAAACGAATAGCTCGGTTTGCTGTGGATCGAAAGGCACCCAACCCAAGTCCTCAAACCAGACCTCGATCCAGGAATGGCGCCCTTGTCCCATTTTGAAAGTTAGTACACCGCCCTGCCGGGAGACATTGAAGGGCTGGTTAAGGGTTACTCCATTTACAATGCGGACAGGAATAGACACCGCCCGCATCAAGGCTGCACTCAAGTGAGAGAAATTCTGACAGTTTCCTTTGCGCGCTTCCAGGCCGTAAAGGGCATCATATTTTGCTGGAGGAGTAACATAGCGCAGGTTGTCCACTATCCAGGTGAGTATGTGCTGGACCGCATCAAACTGGGTGGTCACACCCTGGGTGAGTTCCTTGGCCAGTTTCCGTATACGAGGATCATCCGACTGTACCTGTTTGGTAGGGGAGAGATAGGGTGAGACCTCAGACGGAACTTTGCCCAGAGGGAAGGGGGTCCGCGTCTGTAATTGCTGGAGCCTCGTCTGGTTCAGGGCCTTGAATGATATGCGGGCAGTGATTTCAGGCGGAGTCGGCTTCCAGGTCGCGACAATGATCTGATTTCCCCGCTTATCTTGCGAGCGTTTCTTCTCCTTGGGCTGGGGGGAAAAAGCAAGTTCGAAGCCGTGAATCTCCTGCCGGTAGGTAGGAGATTCAAAGGTCGGTGGCACGACGAAACTCAAGACCAACTTCTGAATGCCTGGACTGCGGGTTACCCGTTGCTCAAGTTCGTAGCGGATCTCGGATCGCATCTGACCCACGAGTACATAGTTCTCAGCGGCGCAGGGAAGGTTCCAAAGAAAGAACAGGGCAAAAGCCATGCAGACAATTCTTTTCATACCAATGCCTCGAGGTTACGAGATGCGGTATCTTAGC
>JAUVTM010000231.1 GCA_030601545.1 Syntrophobacterales bacterium | reverse complement strand
CCTTCTTTTGCCATGTCTTCCTCCTTGCTAAACCGGTGCGGCTAACGGTTTCGACATGAGCGACCAGGGTATGCCCGACCGCTATCTTTTCTACCCTGTAGTATGGAAAAACTTCATCCAGATGGATCATGCGGCAAGCCGGTAGTAGTCATTGACAATTCCCCCGAGTGCATCTCGCCGTGCGACGGATCCTGTCCTATTAGGTCTCATTATGGGTATTGGAGTCCTGTGATGACCGGAAATGTACATCCGTTCGAGAAAATGTGCCAGAATATAATCTGAGCGATACGATCACGGTCCTGAAATCCCGATAGGAAAGATTGACACTTGTTTCATTCTACAGAACCCCTCCAGAGCATCATTATCGGATTCGCATGTCCAGAGCCCTTCGATGCACTCAGGATAAACTCCGCGCGGGAAGCTCAGGATCCATAGATTCTTTAATGGAATCCTGTAATTAAGGGCTTGAATAACTATGCCAAACTGATTGGGCCACCAGTTATTGCGAATTTATCCACCCTAATGTCAGGGTTTACCCTATTTCTTTTTGGGCTCGGCAAATGAGCTCAAAGACTTTAAAGCCTGACGGTCTACGTTTCGTCCGGGGGGCCGAAATTCAGAGCTCAAGAGCCAGGCTCATAACCCCCAGGTTACGAGTTCGAACCCTATTCAAGGGGGCTTGGAAGGGAAAAGGCACCCTTTCAGGTGCCTTAAGGTAGCGGGGCTCAGATTCGAACTGAGGACCTTCAGGTTATGAGATGGAACCCTGAAAAGGGGGTCTTGGACCGTCAGGCTGGGCTTCCAAGGGTGGCCTTGCGATTTTCAACTACTCGGAACCCAGCGAGCATTAGTTTGAATTATCCTACACGCGGAGGGTCAATCCAGCAAGTTCCTTTGTAGTACAGAACAGGAACACCGCTAATTATATTTTCATTCTTCTGTATTGCACTTAGTAGTTGAATCCAAGGATTGAGTTCGATCAATAGCAAGCAGGTTACTTGCTGAAAGAGGCTCTAACTCTAACGTCGTAGTTTCAACTCCCATGACACCTGGCGGATTGGATAAGTAGCCAGCACAGGTGGCGTAACCTGCCTGCGTTTTGGCTCTGGGTGCTGCTCAATCAGAGCCAAAGATTGCATTTAGCGCCCGGTCCTCCGCTGCGAAGCAGGTCATGGTTCACGCGGGGTTAGCCGTACTTTCGCTTAGAATTTTTATAACCCCTGTGTTTCCATCCATTTCCACAATCTGACCATCCTTGAGATTTTTTGTGACGTCCTCAATCCCGACAATGCAGGGCTTACCCATTTCACGGGCAACCGAGGCCCCATGCTGCAGCGGCCCACCGGTTTCGAGCAGCACCCCCCCCGCGTTGATGAAGAGCGTCGTCCAGCCCGGGTCGGTTGCTTTGGTCACCAGGATGTCCCCAGGCACGATTGGCTTTTCGTCTGAGGTTCTGAGGACTTTCACCGGTCCTCTCACGGTTCCAGATGAGACCGGGGTCCCTACGATCTCGTTATCTTTGCGCGGTTGGGGAGGAAGTTTTGGAATAAAGCCGCGGGAGTCGATGATGTTAGGTGGGTCGTTGTTGGGGTTGAATTGGGCGAAATAATCATGATTAGTCTTAGCCAAAACCCGAATGTCCAGACTCGTGTCCACCTCGGCCTGTTTAAATTCGTCCCATAGGAGATCAAATACCTGGTCAGCCGAGTCCAGACGCCCGGCTTCCACCCATTGCTTCCCCTGTGCAAGGGCCCGGCGTCGGAGATAGTCGACCACAATGATATAATAATATTTGGGAGATTCCCGATACGCCGCAAAGTTTTCAAGCCGCTTGTAGTTTTTTTTGAATGCCTTGACTTTCCTTCGGCTCTTCTTTGCCAGATAGTCCTCCAGGAACTGGACACTCTCGACTCGCCGTTTTGCTCCACTCTCAAATAGCCCTTGCGGGGTAAAGTCGGGATCATCGTGGCCTTCCATCGTTTTTAAGATGGCAAACACTTCATCGGGTTTTTCATAATAACGGGGTGTGGCAACATCGAATTCTTTTGGCCCGCGAAACCCATAATCATCCATAAACAACTGCCATTTTTGCATGAATTCGGGAGAGAGTTGGTTGGTAGCCAGTTTTTGGAAGAATTCTTGGGCAGTGCCAGTCTGTCGGACGTCAGGGAACTGGGACAGTTCGTAGAGCAATAATCCCATCTCAATGGTCACATTGTTGGGGAATGACTGCTCTATGGATCGCAGGTGTTCTTGCACCGCTTCCGGTTCATTTTTTAACATCTTCTTGAGTTTGCTGCGGGCAGTTTCTGACGCCATCAATGCTGGCAGCTGCGTGCCATTCATATGTGTTCCAACTCTAAGGAAACTGGTAATGCAAAAATCTTCAAAAGAGGTATCCCGTTCATATTCTGCTTTTAAGTCCACCCTGAGTTTCGCATTTTCTTCTATGTAGTGTTGTAGATAATCATCGGGTTTGCTTCTTGCTCTCATAAGGGGTCTAATAAACGCCATTGCCCCCAACCCGGTTTTTATGAGGTTCTTTATGAATCCTTTAGGGAACTTCTTCGGGACGTACTCCTTCAGGTCCATTGCTTCCATGATTTGGGCTCCCAGAGAGTCGGTAATCCGATATGTCTTAACTGCATTGTTTTTTCCCAGAATTTTCAGCAGTCGACCAAAATGGGTATACATCCGCCCGGCACTGGCAAACGCCCCACCCCGGTCGAAGGACATAAAATCTTCACCAGGCACCCCCGGCGTTATTAATCTTCCACCAATGGTTATAACCAGATCACTGCCGAGGGGGCTGAGGTTTTCTGGCAGACCTTGTTCGGTGAGAGTGGCATCATGATAAAGGTGCTTTTGTTCCCCGGGTTGGGTGATCATCTCTTCCGGGAGTTTGTAATAGGTAGTGATCGGGCGCGCCTGAAGCAGGTAGAGCTGCCCACCCTCATAAGCCCACTCGATGTCCATCGGCTTGCCATACTCCGCCTCGATCCGGGTTGTAAGCGCTGTGACAGCCAGGATCTGGTCATCAGTGAGGCAGAACTCGGATGGAGAATCAGGTTGTTTGCTTTCGGTGCCTCCGCCCGCTTTTAGATAGATCGCAACATCCTTTTTACCGGGAGTCTTTTCCAGGATGGTATTGGTGACCTTGTCCACGATCGCGTGGTCCGGGGTGATCGTGCCGTCCACGACCGTCTCGCCCAACCCGAAGTTGGCGTTGATCACGCATTGATCGTAGGAGTTGTTCACAGGGTTCAGCGAGAAGGCTACCCCGGAAGCATCCGATGCGATCTGTTTTTGTATGATTACGGCGATTTTGGGATCGAGCGGGTCAAAACCGCTCTTTTGCTTGTAGGCCACCACCCGTTCATCCAGCGCAGATGCGAAACAGGTTTTGATCGCGTCTTCCAGATTTGCATCGGTCGCTCCCAGCACAGTTTCATAAATGCCAGCGAAAGAGGCCCCTTCCATATCTTCCTCGGGAGAGGATGAGCGCACTGCCATCAGAATAATTCCTTCTGAT
>JAUVTM010000219.1 GCA_030601545.1 Syntrophobacterales bacterium | reverse complement strand
GATGAAAAACGTTCTCTTCTGAAGGTGCTATCGATACTGCTTCAATATCCGGATGATGAATTTATCTTGTCGCTTGAGGAATTGAAGGAAGCGGTGGCACAGATTCCTCAGGCGGAGCAACGCGAGAGGTGTGTGAATTTTTTGGACTACCTGGGCAATAACCCGCTGATCCGTCTTCAGGAGGAATACACCGCAACTTTTGACCTGAACCCCGAAATGTGTCTTAACCTCACATACCACCGGTGGGGTGACGCTAGAGAGCGGGGAAGCGCTCTGGTTGATTTCCACCAACTATACGGCACTGCTGGCTATGAATGCGCTACCGGAGAACTGCCGGATTATCTGCCGCTGATCCTGGAGTTTCTGTCCATTAATGGAGAAAAGAGTCGATTATCGCTTCTTGGACAGTACTGCGATCAAGTCGAAAGCCTTGGGTCTCGCCTGCAAGAAAACGCCAGTCACTATACTGGTCTTTTTGCAATTGTTGTGGATACTTTCAGGGAACTGAAAGCCAACGGAGTTTGATAATATGAGCGTCTTAAATACTCTGGCATTCGTGGTTTTTCCCTACCTGGCTCTTACCACCTTTGTGGTTGGCCACCTGTATCGCTACCTGACGGATCCTTACGATTGGAACTCAAAGTCAAGCGAACTTCTTGACAAAGAAGGCTTGAAGATCGGCATCACGATTTTTCACTGGGGTGTCATCTTGACCCTCATGGGACATGCTGGCGGGCTGCTGATCCCTCAAAGCCTTTTCGATGCGGTGGGTATCGATAGCCAGGCTCACAATCAGATAGCCGTTGTGACTGGATTCATTGTTGGAGCTGCGGCTCTCTTGGGTCTTGTCCTCCTTATCTGGCGGCGGATCACTAAGGACCGGGTGCTTGCGACCACAACCCTGAACGATTTTGTAACCCTGGGTTTGCTGCTTTTTGTGGTAACTGCCGGGCTCTCCAATGTGGTTTATGGCTTTTTTGAACACTTCGATGTCCTTCACTCTATTGCCCCGTGGATCCGCGGGATTGTAACCCTGACTCCCGATCCGACTCTTATGGTTCAGGTGCCGGTGAGATATAAGGTCCACATTCTCAGCGCCTTTGCCCTGATCGGGTTTTCTCCGTTCAGTCGCCTGGTGCACATATGGAGTGTGCCGCTCACTTACGTTTTCCGGAGACATATCTTGTTTCGTCGTCGGGAGGCGAGCTTCTAGAGCAGGATGAAGGGATCAAAGGTTTCAGGTGTCAGGTTTTGGCTTCTATGTTTCTTTTTCCTGACACCTGACACCTGACACCTGAAACCTGGTGTCTGCCACCTGAAACCTGAAACCTTATTGGAAAGGAGGTGGACTTTTATGAGTGAAGACGCCGTCTGTTATGCTCAATCAAGCCGCGGTGCGGCTCTTACCTGGACTACCCTGGCATTTTTTGCCGGCTTTGCCGGAGTCTCCGCTTTTGGTCCAATTGTTACCAAGCTGAAACAGTCCATGGCGTTGAATCCCATGCTCATGGGGCTGCTGGCAGCAAGCCCGGCCCTCACCGGCTCGTTGTTGCGGATACCCTTTGGTGCCATGGTGGATCGCATGGGCGGGAAAAAACCCATTTTGATCCTTCTGGGTCTTGCCGTGGCGGGTATTACAGCTATTACGGTGTTGTTCAGCCTTTTTTCCCCGCCCCAGCCATCTCATTATCCCCTGTTTCTCATGGCGGGAATGCTTTGCGGCTGTGGCATTGCGGTGTTTTCTGTGGGCATTCCCACGGTGTCTTACTGGTACCCACAAAGAAAGCAAGGCACCGCCCTCGCCATCTATGCCGGGATGGGAAACATGGCTCCGGGAATGTTTGCTCTGGCCCTGCCCCTTCTGGTGGTTTCTCTGGGATTTGCCATTTCTTATGTTCTCTGGCTCGGTGTGCTCCTATGTCTGCTTGTTGTTTTCTTGCTGTACATGAAAGATGCGCCCTATTTTCAATACAAAGAGATGGGAATTGAGATCGATGAGGATGCCCTGTTCCTTGCCTGTGGAGAGGAATTGATACCATCAGGAAACATCATGGACTCTCTAAAAAAGGCGGGATCCAACTGGCGGACCTGGATATTGACCGTGTTTTATTTCGTAACATTTGGTGGGTTTATTGCCCTCACTGTCTGGTTCCCAACCTACTGGCGAGAGTATTTTGACACCAGCCTTGTTGTGGCTGGTTCCCTCACGGCCTTGTATTCTTTGTCCGCATCTATACTCAGGGTCTTTGGCGGCTTTACCTCAGACCGCATTGGCGGAGAGAAGACCGTGTTCCTTTCCTTCGTGGTGGTGACCATTGGTGCGATTCTTATGATTCTGGCATCCCGATCCATGGCCATGGCAGTTACCGGGCAGATGTTCCTGGCACTCGGAATGGGTTTTGCCAACGCAGCTGTTTTCAAATTGGTTCCCAAGTATACGCCCGAGACAGTTGGCGGCGCTGCTGGCATTGTCGGAGGTCTGGGAGCCTTCGGTGGTTTTGTGATTCCGCCAGTGATGGGTCTGTTTGTAAAAGTGTCGGGTACCGAGGGTTATTCCTTGGGTTTTGCCGTCTTTCTGGTTCTTTCGCTGCTCTCATTGGGGTTATTTGTCATTTTGAACCGCTATGCTCCTGATACTGCTGTAGAGGCTGTGGCGTAAGTTCAGTTGGCGGATTGCAGCAGGCAGTAAGTCGTAGGTCGGATCGTTCCCGCATTAGCTGACTTTTTATCGGGCTAATTGATTTTGCTTTTGGTGGATTCGCTTCGCTTAATTCACCCTACAAGCTGCATGCATGGAGCGCCCAAAATGTAGGGTGGATTAAGGCCTCGGCCGAATCCACCAAAAGCCCTTCCGATGAGAGGAATACGTACATGACTGCGTACACGCAAGAATGGTTATCTTTACAGATAGTTGAAAAGGCAGCGGATGCCATCATCTTTGCGGATAAAGAAGGCATCATTCGTCTTTGGAACTCGGGTGCTGAGTCCATCTTTGGTTACTCGGCAGATGAGGCTTTGGGGAATACATTAGATCTGATTGTTCCAGAGAAGTTGCGAGAGAAGCACTGGGAGGGTTACCGCAAGGTCATGGAGACCGGAGTAACCAGGTACGGCAGTGAGTTACTGGCAGTTCCAGCGTTGAATAAGGACAACAGCCGTATATCTGTGGAATTTACCATTGTTCTTCTGAAGGATGATGCTGGTAGACCGCAAGGCACAGCGGCTATAATGCGTGATGTGACAGAACGTTGGCAAGGTGAGAAAGAACTAAAGAAAAGGTTGGCTGAACTGGAGGAACGAGAAAAGAAGATGTGAGATTTGGGATGTGAAAGGTTTCAGTGTTCAGGTTTCACTTTTTTCGCTTTAATTCCCTGAAACCTGACACCCGACACCTGAAACCTTAGTCATTGTGATGTAAGATATGAATTTTGATAGGGGATGAACAATGCCTATACCTGGAAATCTCTTGACCACGGCTATGGCGGTAATGCCACACAAGGATGTGGACCGTGCACTTGATGTAGCTTTGTCCTTGGACGTTCCCTTCTGGCCGCAACTACCCCACGTTAACTACTATGAGGACATGTATGTCCAGGCATCTGAACATTTCCCCGGAATTCTTCTGGATCTGGAGAAACGCACCCTAAGATTTTCAATGGAAAAATTCGTAGCTGAATTCGAAGAAGCCATGGCTCACTTCGATGAACCGGAATATTTCGACATCAGCGAGCAATATTCGGTGGTCTACCATCGGTTCTTAAAGATGGATTTCTCTGATCGCCCGGCAATTCGGGGTCAGATGGAAGGCCCGATCAGTTTCGGCTTCAATGTGGTGGACCAGGATGAC
>JAUVTM010000126.1 GCA_030601545.1 Syntrophobacterales bacterium | reverse complement strand
TGCGGCGGAGAATGCCAAGTTGGTCTTGCAAAGGAAGATGCTTGGGACACACATCCTCGCACCCTAAAAGACCCATACAGCCGAATATACCCTCATCGGTACCGATCACCTCAAAATACTCTTTTTCAGTGCGTTGATCTCTCGGATCCATGATGAAGCGGGCTATCCGGTTCATGGAAGCTGCCCCCATGAAGTCCTCCCGCATGTTGGCAGTCCCACAGCCAGCCACACAACAACCGCATTCTATGCAGCGCTCCAGTTCATAAATCTCTTCGGCTAGGGCATTGTCCATCCTCTCTGCTTCAGACTGCGGATCGAAGGTTTTGTTGGTGTGAATCCAAGATTCCACCTTCTCATTCATCGCCCTAAACCAGGTGCCTGTGTCCACAGAGAGGTCTCCAATCAACTTGAATATTGGCAGGGGCATTAAAGTGATCTCCTCAGGCAGCTCTTTGGTAAGGGTGTGACAGGCAAGACCAGGCCTGCCGTTGATCATCATGGCGCATGCTCCACATATGCCGGCGCGGCAACAAAAATCGAACTGAAGCGACGAATCCTTCTCCTCCCGAAGCTGAGTCAGGGCGATAAAAAGTGTCATGCTCTCAGTCTCTTCGAGATCAAAGGTGTCCGTATGAGGGACAGAGTTTGGATCCTGCGGATTATAGCGGAATATATTGAAGTTCAGCCTTCTTGCCATCTTATTCCTCTCCTATGATTTCGCCGTCGCAGCTAATGATCTTACACACCCCATACCCTCTCTCAGCTGGTGGTAGTTCCACAGTCTCTGTGGCAGGTTCATAATTGAGGGTCGGTAGGTCATCCCCCTCTTTCCAGGTAGCCAGAGTTCGGTTCCACCAATCCCGATCATTCCTGGCCTCATGGTCCTCGCGGGCATGGCAGCCCCGGCTCTCTGTGCGCTGCAGCGCCCCGTAAGCCGTACAGAGGGCCAGCTTCACCATGCCCTGGATTTTCAAAGCAAGTGTTAATTCAGGATTAACGCCAATGCCGTTTGAGCGCAGGCCCACCTGCTGGGCTCGTGCATAGATGTCCTGCAGGTTGTCCACCGCCTTTTGCAGATCCGAACCGTTTCTAAAAATCCCCACCCGTTCCATGAGCTCACCCTGCATAGCGTTGCGAATCTCATAGACGTTTTCATTGCCGTCTTTGCCCGAAATTAACCCGTCGATCCGCTCCTGTTGCCTGATCACAGCATCTCTGATTACGCCTGTGTTGTATTGGACCTCGTAATCTTGGAGAAACTCAACAATTTTTTCGCCCACAATCTTTCCGGCAACGATCGTCTCGGCCAGAGAGTTCCCCCCCAGCCGATTAAGACCGTGCATATCCCAGCACGCGGCCTCACCAGCCGAAAAGAGCCCTTTGAGCCCATACGCGGCACCATCTTTGTTGGTCCGGACTCCTGCCATGGTGTAATGCTGGGCCGGCCGCACTGGAATCAGTTGGGTGAGAGGATCGACGCCCAGAAAATTATTGCAGATTTCCTCAACTTCTCTGAGCTTGGTCTTGATGTGATGTTCACCCAAGTGGCGGATATCCAGCCAGAGGTGGTCGCCGTAGGGGCTTTTCACCCCAAGACCCTGGCGAATGTGATGCGTCATCCAGCGGGATACCACGTCCCGGGATGCCAGCTCTTCTTTTTCAGGCTCATACTCGTGCATGAACCGGTTTTCATTCACATCCAACAAGGTCCCACCGTCGCCCCGGCAGCCCTCCGTCACCAGGATATTGGTGGGAACGATACCGGTGGGGTGGAACTGGATTGCTTCAGGATTGCCCAAGGGAACCACCTCGGTGTCAAGGGCGATAATGGCACCGCCGCCGTCATTAATCACCGCGTTGGTGGTCTCCCGGTAGATCCTACCGTAACCGCCTGTGGCAATGAGCGTTGCCTTGGCCAGATAAACCCTGAGTTTTCCTGTCTTCAGACATCTGGCCACAACACCAGTGCAGGTTTCTCCGTCATGGATGAGTGCAATGGCCTCTATCCGGTCATGGACAGTGACCCCCAACTCCACCACCTTGTTGTCCATGGTGTAGAGCAGCGTGTGACCGGTGCCGTCTGAGGTATAGCAGGTTCTCCACTTGGCGGTCCCACCGAAGGATCTTGCGGTTATCAGTCCCTCCTTCTCGGTTGCCTCCACCTTTTCGAATTCTTTTCCACCCTTGAAATAGGCAGATCTTCCAGGCACAACCCGGTTCCACGGGATCCCCCAAAAGGCCATCTCCCTAACAGCCTCGGGAGCTCTTTCAACAAAAAGGCGTACCACCTCCTGATCAGCACCCCAATCGGAGCCTTTCACTGTGTCCTCAAAGTGGACGTCGGGGCAGTCGCCCTCTCCCATGGCGCAGTGTCCCAAGGATGCCTGCATACCTCCCTGGGCTGCTGAAGAGTGGGACCGTCTGGGAGGTACAATACTCAGACAGATGGTGTCAAAGCCGGCAGTGGCCGCCTCAACGGCAACGCGCTCACCTGCCAGCCCGGCACCTATACACAACATATCTGTAAATAAAGTTTCCAATTACATCCTCCTTATTTCAACAAGAGGAATCGCAGAAGAGTGATAAGGCCAATGGCTATGAAGATCGCTGTCAGGTAGTTTTCAAGCTTCTTGAACTTCTTTCGATCTTTTCGTCGGGCAAAACCCCACTTCACAGCGATGCGATAGAAACCGATCCCCACGTGGAATTCCACTATAGGCAGAAGAATCAGATAAAAGACGAACCAGAATCCTCCCTGAATTCGTGCAGCACTTTTGGCCGCCGTGATGGGTAGGTCAGTGAGTACCGTCCACATATGAATGGAGCCCATGATCAGGATAATCATGGCGCTAGTGACCTGGACGAGCCAGAGATAGGTGTCGGTATGGCGAAGCTGTCGGCTGAGCTTCCAGATGGTAGACTGTTGCTCGGCGCGAAAGGGCACCTTACGGGCTGCCAGGATGAAGTGCAAAAGGAAAATGCACGCCACAATCGGACCTCCAACTTGGGCCATGTAAGTCTCCTCAAGAAATCCGGCGAGAGCATTCATCACACCTGCACCCAGGTTCACACTGGCCACCAAGATCATGTGACTCCACATAAACAGAATGAGGGCTACACCTGTGAGCATTTGTAGCCAGTCAAGGTAAGCTGAAGTCCTACTTGATGACCGAACATAGGTGGTTGTATTCACCGCCATGTTTACCCCCTGACTTTATCGTATGTGATCTTTTCGTTTGTGGAAGGGATAAAGAGTCAGACTCCGCATTCCTCAAGGACTGCTAAGGTGTTCCAAGATTAGGCTGACTTCAAAACTCAAGGATAGTGAATTTTTTAACATCAGAAGTCAAAATTTTAACTTCCCTCTACTCCATTGTCAAGATGAAGTAGGCTGCGGGAGTTTCCCCAAAAATATTTTTGTAACTTTGGCCGCGGGAAAGCTACTCCACAACGAGCATATTCGCGCCATTTATTGGCATAGTCCCTGTTGAGGAAGTGCCACATCTTCATGCAGGCCCTTTCGAGGCTGAGATTCCTAAAGATAGGTTGCTCAGATGCTCGTTGTTTCGCAGCCTCCCCTTTTGGCCTTTGCTCATGTTTCTTCTGAGTGACTGCGGAAGGTCTGTGCCACCTCCCCGGCGAAAAGAACAGGAAAAATTTTGTTGGTAAGATTAGTTAATATCTGCCCAAAACCATCCCAAGGTGTTGGGGCAGATGAAAAACACTTGGCTGCAAACAAAGCCCGCTCAGAGTTACTATCAGGCAATTCGCAGCCATTGCTCTCCTGAGCCGCCAAAGAATTCGCGCGATGAAAGCCGCCTGAGAGGAATTGCTTTGAAGACTAACATACGGCCAACCAACCGGGAATAAAGATATGCTATGCAATTTTCTTAGGAATCGAGAGAAAATCGCAGATTCTCTTAGTATTCTATCGACGGGGATTTTGTTGATAAACAGTCTATGTTCACGATATCTGTCTTTTTTCATACGATGGAAAAAACTTTGGGATTTTAATATTTTACATTTGCGTCCCCCAAATATCTTGGATTTACAGGATGTTACCGTTTGTTGATAACGTCATGTCCAGAATTCGGTTTTTCCTGCTAACCGCGTTTGACAGCATATACAGAGGTAATTTATCTTGGCTAGTATCCAGGCGCAGTATTTTCGTCAAACACGCAACAATCCCTCTTTCACCCCAGCCGAAGCAAGAGAATATGAAGCAGAGTCGACTGTCGCTCGAAGAGTCTATTGAGATCATGCAAGTCGTGGAGATCAACAACGCCCTAGCGGTGATACTGGGAAACGCCCAGTTGCTCTTGCTCAAAAATACAGTGGCACCAGCGGACAGAGCTAAACTCAAAGCCATTGAAATGAGCTCCTTCCGAATACAAGGGTTGGTGGAACGAATGATTGAGTCCAAGAAAACTGCCACCTCGCAGACACCCTCGGAAGACCGGCTTGAAGCCATGGCCCCTTCACTTAATCCCACACCCTAGTCTGACCCAAAGGACCCTGCTTTGGGCTGCTCCCTGAGGGGGCTTCAATGGTCTTTCCCCTCTTGCGGCAGTCTGCTGAAGTGATGAAGTCTATAAAATCCCAAACTCCAAGCACCAAATCTCATGGTTTCAGGTGTCGGGTGTCAGGTGTCAGGTGTCAGGGAAGAAAAACAAAAAAACTGAAACCTGAAACCTCATTCTTTACAGCTCGCAATCTTTACCGGCAAAGCCATTGAACGCTGACCCCCGCAGGGCGGGATCTGGGACTGGCCCTGTGGACCAGGTTTTCGATGTCGAATAATCTCATCGGTCTGCTGTGTCTCTGGTGATGTCCCATGTCTCACGTTTTTCAATTGCCTTCCCCTTGCCTTATGGTATATTTGTGAATCTGTTCGTATTCACATCTGCACTCTGTGAACAAGAGGATTTTTTATTTAGGGTCTCGAAAGGAAATTATATGAAAATTGCCATTAGCGGCAAAGGTGGTGTTGGCAAAACGACTCTGTCGGCCTTTCTCTGCAAGTGGTTCGGGGACCAAGGTCGAACCGTGCTTGCCATCGATGCTGACCCCGCCACCAATCTGGGAACGGCCCTGGCCATTCCTGGTGCCGAATCCCTACCGCCCATTACTGAAATGAAGAGTCTCGTTGCCGAGCGCACCGGGACTCAACCTGGAAGCATGGGCGGCTATTTTAAGCTGAATCCCAAAGTTGATGACCTGCCGGACAAAATCGCCATCTCTGACGGTAACATTCGTTTAATGGTCATGGGTGGAGTTCAGCAAGGAGGAACCGGCTGTCTCTGCCCTGAGAATGCCCTCTTAAAGTCTCTCGTAGCGCACCTTATGCTTGGCAGGGGCGAGGTTGTTGTAATGGACATGGCTGCCGGCTTGGAGCATCTGGGCCGTGGTACTGCCCAAGCTGTTGACCGACTTATAATCGTGGTGGAACCAGGCAGGCGGTCCATAGATGTGGCGCACCGAATCAGAACCCTTGCCGGTGATATTGGCCTGAAAAATCTCTACTTTGTGGGCAACAAAGTGCGCGGCTCTGGAGACCGTGAGTTCCTACAGCAAGCTCTGGAGGGGTTCCAGTTTATTGGCTTCATTCCTTATGACGACAAGATCATTGAAGCGGACCTAAAGGGAGAGTTCGCCTCCGATGTTAGCGACCAAACCCGTACGGCTCTGGAGGAAATAGCAAACACCATCAGCCCATAATGTGAGAGAACCATGCTTAAAGGCAGAGATATCCCGCAGCAACTCTGGCTACCATCTAAGTCGGCAGAGCAAAGACTCAGAGATATCCAAAACACCAGGGATCACCGCAACATCAGCATCGACAAGGTGGGTGTCAAGAATATCCGCTATCCCATCACCGTTTTGGATCAAACGCACGGTGGTCAGCAAACGGTGGCCAATATCAACATGTATGTCAATCTCCCCAAAGAATTCAAAGGCACGCACATGAGTCGCTTCATTGAGATCCTCAATGAGCATCATGGGGAGATTCACATCCGCAACTTCGCCACCATCCTCGAAACCATGAAGAACCGTCTGCAGGCGGAGTCAGCCCACCTGGAAATCACCTTTCCCTATTTCATTGAAAAAAAATCGCCAGTTTCTGCCGCCTCAGGCCTCATGGAGTATGGCTGTCGTTTGATGGGATCCTTGAATATTGACGACGAACACGATTTGCTGGCCGAGATCAGCGTTCCCATTACCACAGTCTGCCCCTGCTCCAAGGAGATCAGTGATTTTGGTGCCCACAATCAACGTGGTATCGTGCGGCTGGCAGTACGTTTCAAACGATTCGTCTGGCTCGAAGAACTCATTAAGATTGTAGAGTCTGAGGCATCATGCGACGTCTACTCCGTTCTGAAGCGGCCGGACGAGAAGTATGTAACTGAGAAGGCACACCAAAACCCCAAATTCGTGGAAGACGTGGTCCGAGACATTGCCTCTAGACTGGAAG
>JAUVTM010000291.1 GCA_030601545.1 Syntrophobacterales bacterium | reverse complement strand
ACTTGAAGACATATCCTTCCAAGGTTGCCGCCGGCCAGGAGGTCTGGGTTGTTGCGAATATTGTCTTGGATCGCGGCTGGCATATTTATGGTAATCCAAAAGGTCCAGGTCCCGGGTTGCCTACAATTCTTGAGGTGACCTCGCTTCCTCAAGGGGTCACGGCTGACCCTGCCCGGTTTCTCCCGGCGGAAAAGCTTATCGAACCCGACCTTGATCCGGATGAATGGGTCTGGGCCTATACAAAGAAAACCTCTATCTATGTGAGATTATCCACACCCGGCAATTTGTCATCTGGAAGTCACCAGGTTCATCTGCTTCTCCGCACCCTTCTTTGTCGTGAAGGGCTCTGCATGCCCTACAAAACCGACCTCGCCGCTACTCTCACCATTGTCAGCAGCCCGGAGGCCGCAGGGGCCATTCCATTACAGGTGCGCAAGAATATTGGCCTCACGCATGTTGCTAAGAGTGAAGCCACGTTGACACCATCCTTCGCCGGTTCTACTCCTCTCAAACCAATCAAGGAGTTGCCTGTCCAGCCCGCGGAGATCCCTGAATTGCATCCCCGGCCTGTTCTGCCTAGTCTCGAGGTAGGCAGTATTGTCAAGGCTGCTCTGTTTGCTCTTCTGGCTGGCTTCATTCTTAATTTTACGCCTTGTGTGTTACCAGTTGTCAGCCTTAAAGTACTGGGCTTTGTCCAGCAGTCTCAGGAGAGTGGACGTCGGGTGGCTCTCATGGGTTTGAGCTTCGCGGCGGGCATATTTGTAGTTTTCCTGGTGCTTGCAGCTCTGGCCAGTTTTGCGGGGTACGGCTGGGGAGAACTGTTTCAAAAGCAATCATTTCTCATAGCAATGATCGGGCTGGTTTTTGCCATGTCTCTTTGTCTTTTCGGCGTTTTCCAGCTTCCCATACCCCTCTTTGCCGCCAATAGAACCGAAACCAGCGCCCAGCGGCATGGCTACTTAGAATCATTCTATAAGGGTACATTAGCAACCTTCTTGGCCACGCCATGCAGCGGCCCCTTCCTTGGAGGAGCCATGGCCTGGACACTTCGACAACCACCTGCTCAGATTTTTACCGTATTTTCATGCCTTGGTCTCGGTATGGCTGCTCCTTACGTGGTTATGTCTATTTTTCCCAGCACTCTGAGGTGGCTTCCCCGCCCTGGAAACTGGCTCATCCATTTTGAACGATTTATGGGCTTTGCTCTTCTAGCCACGGTGATCTATTTACTCACTGTCCTCCCGGAACACATGACTGTCGGAGTGGTCCTCTTCTGTTTCTTCCTGGCCATAGGCTTCTACATCTGGGGCAAGATGACCACCCTCAGCGACTCCAGCCGCCGACGCATAATCGTTCGGTTGGCGGCAGTGATCATCATGGTCGTTGGAGGATGGCTCAGTTTGGATATATTTCCCTCCCTGGCGCGAAATGTGGAGCTTGTGTCGGAGAAATCGCAGCAATGGAAGCCCTATGCGGATACGAAACTGCTGGAAGCTGCCAGGGAAAACCGTTGGGTGGTAGTGAATTTTACCGCAGACTGGTGTCCCAACTGCCTCTTAGTGGAGAAAACCGTTCTCCAGAACCGGAGCGTAGTCGAGACTTTCCGAGAACATGATGCCTTGCTCCTGAAGGCTGATCTCACCACGGAAAACCCTCCCGCCAAAAGGTTACTCCAGAATATGGGAAGCCGCAGCATCCCCTTCTTGGCTTTGTTCCCACCGGGAGAGCATTTCTGGCAACCATATTTCTTGCGCGATCTTTATCGCGTTAAGGACGTATTAAAGGTTTTTGCCATGGCCTCAGGGGACATGGACTAAGAGTAGGTTTTTCTTGAGTGCAAGACAGCCAACCATAGACACGTCGGCTACAGTGCAACCGGGTGGCCGCGGTTATCCCCTGCGATCGCTTAAAGAAGGCCGGCCCTCTTTAGTGAGGTCATGGTACTGGAACCCAGTGTAGTTACACGGCTCAGGGTCTGACTCAATTCTTTCCGTGCGGCCTCCAATTGTCCCAGGCGAGCGTAACCCTCCATAAGGTTTAGCTGTCCACTGAGACCATCCCAGTCAGAACCCTCCATGACATTGGCGGCCAGTCTCATTTCATTGCCCACTCCTCTGACAAAAGAGCCGAACATTTTCAAGCCACCCGGACGTTCACCCTCGTTTAGATCGGGTAATACGTCCAGCAGTTGACCAGCAATAATGAGAGCCGACTTTAGCCGCTCAGCATACATGAAGCCCAGAATATTTCTCCTCAACTCTTCACCTTTCATGGCACCTCCTACATTCTCTCTGCGTTCTTTGCGTTCTCTACGGTGAATAAAAATTCTCCGCACTCTTACGGTGCAGATCAACTGCGAGGCTATTGGATTCTGCAGGAGTTTCCCCAAAAATTAATGTTTAATCGCTCTATAGTGAGGCTATTAGCCTACTGCTGGTGATTTACAAATGGAAAATACATCTGCAATTAGCTCTGTTTAGATGGAGCTTGAGGGCTGGGATTTTCCCGCAGCGGCGTATATAGCCAGCCTATGCCAATTTCAATTGATCAGCCTGCCCAGCCACTATGGCAGAGGCTGGCAATATCCGCAGCTCGGGCTGCCATCTACTTCGGCCCGAAGC
>JAUVTM010000161.1 GCA_030601545.1 Syntrophobacterales bacterium | reverse complement strand
CTGAACCAAAGCGAAAGACTAAAGGGTCCTTCTTATTCGTTCCCAGCACTCTGGTCCCTGATTCTAGAAAGGCGTCATATTCCATGGTTACATACGTTCCGGGACCGATCTGCGGCATAGGAAAATCCCTTTTCAGCGGGGTGTCTCAGGAACCCCACAATATTTTCAGAAACCTCTGTAAAATACCCAAATGCAAATTATAACGAATTAGCCCTGGCATTGGAACTCTGAATGTTACCAGGAGTGTTCCCATTTTTTGGTTGGTATGAGTGTATTAAGAATAATTGAGACAAATCCACCTGGACATTCCCTCCGCTTACGCTCGGCCTGCTGTCCTTGCCGGGCGGTGGTGCTTCGGGCCGAAGTAGATGGCAGCCCGAGCTGCGGATATTGCCAGCCTCTGCCATAGTGGCTGGGCAGGCTGATCAATTGAAATTGGCATAGGCTGGCTATATACGCCGCTTCGGGAAAATCCCAGCCCTCAAGCTCCATCTAAACAGAACTCATTGCAGATGTACTTTTCATTTGTAAATCACCAGCAGTAGGCTAATAGCCTCACTATAGAACGATTAAACATCAATTTTTGGGGTAACTCCTGCGAATGAGCCACCGTAGCTGCGGTTGACTCGATTGCTGTGAAAAGAGATAATGCCTAAGATTTGACACGGTATATGTAGGAGGTGGGTTATGCGAAAGGTAATGGTAACATGCCTGGCTACCGTTTTGCTCTTTACGGTCACCGTGGCCCTCGGTCAAAAAGATATATACACAGATGAACAGAAACTCCAACAGCAGCAATGGGAGGACCTTACCAAGGAAGGGGAGGACCTGTTTATTGAGACCGAGCAGGAGTGGAATCAAATGCTCCGGGAACAGCAGAAAGCCTGGGAGCGCATGGTGGCTGAGATCAACCGCATTTGGTTGGATAGCCTTACCACCACGAAAAAAGAGTGGGTAGACTACAGTGACCAGTACTCCACCCGTTCCTATGTGAACTTCGAAAAGGGGGATATGGTACTGGCTACCATGGTCAAGACCAGCGAAATCCGAATATCCGAATTGAGCAAAGAGCGAATTAGGAGGCAACTGGCAAAAGTCCTCTCCTCCAACAATCCGTCGGGGCGTGATATTCTAGCCGGCCAAATCGCCGATAGCCGAGGAAAGCCGGTTACAAAACAGACACTGGACCGCTATCTCAATCGTGAAGTCTTCCCCCGGCTGCAACGGGAGCCGCAGCCTATTGTGGGCAAGGACGGTGTGTCGCGCTACAAGCTTTCCGTTCCCATCAAGATGATCCCCAACCACACCATGGTACGGGCGCGACCTTACATCCCGGAAGTGAAACGGCAGGCACAAAGATTTCGTTTGCGTCCCGAACTCGTCATGGCGGTAATTCACACGGAGTCCTATTTTGATCCCATGGCCCGCTCCCATGTTCCAGCCTATGGACTCATGCAACTGGTGCCCATCTATGGGGGCAGGGAGGCCTATCAGTATGTCTATGGAAGGGATCGCGTCCTTCCCGCCAACTACCTCTATCAACCCGCAAATAATATCGAATTGGGAGCAGCCTACCTCAATTTGCTGATCTATAAACATTTTGCCGCAGAAACCAACCCGGTGAAAAATCTTTATTTGTCAGTATGTGGTTATAACTGGGGCCCCACCTCCATTCAGCGGAAGATCATCCGTCGGTATCCCACCCACAGCATGGCTCCAGGGCAGCTCTACCAGGTGCTCCGACAGCGGACACCTCGAGAAACTAGCGACTACCTGCAACGGGTAACGCAAAGAATGGGCATGTATCAACCGCTTTTCTAGCCTGCATAATTACCCAGATCTTCATCCAGGGCATGTGGGAGCGGCTTTTAGCCGCGACCAGTTACCGCGAACCTTCTACGCCGATAGCTTCGGTGTACTCTGGTTTGAGCACCAGGGCACCGGTGGGGCAAACGTTGGCGCAGGCACCGCAATGGTGACAGGGGGCATCGGCCGGATCTCCACTAGTAATAAAACCGATCACCGTGTCAAAACCCCGTTTGGCAAAAGTCAGAGGGTTGTGGCCATTTCTTTGCCGACAAACGTAAACGCACTTGCCGCAAAGCACACAGCGGAAAGGATAATAGGTGAAGAAAATGAGGTCGACTTCCTCCTCCACATCCCGCTCAAGGCGCTCCAAGGGCCGCGGATTCAAACCGACCTCGAGGTGCTTGGCGGTGCGGATCAGCTGGCAACCATCTTTGGCTGGACAGACCTTGGGCTGGCAATGGTGCGCAGACATGAGAAGCTTGAAGGCCATACGCTGAAGGCGTCTCACCTGCGGGGTGGCTGTTCTTACCACCAAACCCTCGCGAACTTTCTCCGTACACGAGGTCACCGGGCGGTCAAGACCGTCGATCTCCACAAAGCACAACCTGCACGAGGCGTGGGGATGCTCCCTTGTCTTGATAAAACACATATTGGGGATGAAGATGGAGTTCTCGAGACATGCCTGGAGGACGGATTTTCCCTCTTCCACCTTGATCTCTTTGTCGTCGACTATCAGGTTGACCATAGCTACTTTTGCTTTACCGTGATCCGGTACACTCGTTCAATGGCGATGGAGGTGACCTTTGATCAGCCGCTTGCCTATTTCTTCTCAGGAGGTCGCTCGATAATGGGGGCCAGTTCAGGCGGCGAAATCTTTTCCACCGCGTCGTATTCCGGAGGACAGACCACCATACATTCCCCGCATTTGACACATAACTCTTGGTCGATCGCCTTCTTCCTTCCCGTGGCTGTGAAAATGGCTTCCACCGGACAGCAGCCCACACAGACGTCACATCCCCGGGCGCACTTTTCAAGGTCGATGTAAAAGGCGGTAAGGGCGCGACACTTCAGGGCCGGGCACCGCTTTTCTCTAATATGGGCCTCGTATTCGTCCAGGAAATACTTGAGGGAAGTGAGCACCGGATTGGGTGCGGTTTTCCCCAGGCCACAAAGCGACCCGCTTTTAATATCCTCGCTCAGCGTTTCCAGAAGCCCCAGGTCTTCCTCCCTCCCTTCGCCTTTGGTGATGCGGTCCAGTATAGTAAGAAGATGGCGGGTCCCTATTCTGCAAAAAGTACATTTGCCACATGATTCCTTTTGGGTGAAGTCGAGGAAATACCGGGACACGTCCACCATGCAGCTGTTTTCGTCCATCACCACCATGCCGCCGGACCCCATCATCGCCCCTGCCTCGGTAAGCGAATCGAAATCGATGGGGGTGTCGAGAAAGCTTTCCGGTAAACAACCTCCGGAAGGCCCGCCGATTTGCACGGCTTTGAAGCTTTTTTTCTTGGGAATTCCACCGCAGACGTCAAAGATGAGTGTCCGGAGGCTTGTCCCCATGGCAATTTCAACCAACCCTGGGTGAACGACGTTGCCGACCACAGAAAAAATAGCAGTGCCGGGACTATTCTCGGTACCAATGCTGCGAAACCATGCTGCTCCCCTGTTCATAATGGAGGGCACGGAAGAGAGGGTCTTAACGTTATTCACTACGGTGGGTCGTCCCCAAAGGCCTTTTTCCACCGGGTACGGCGGACGGTGTTGAGGCATTCCCCGTTTTCCTTCAATGGACTGGATAAGTGCGGTTTCCTCGCCGCAAACGAAGGCCCCGGAGCCCTGGAAGACTATGACCTCAAGATTGAACGATGTACCCAAGATGGAGGATCCAAGAAGAGAAAGTTTTTCACTGCTCTTGATAGCTTGTTGAATTGTCTTTACTGCGAGGGGATATTCCGCCCTGACGTAAACAGTGGCCTGGTTCGCCCCTATGGCGTAAGCACAGATCGCCAGACCTTCCAGCAGCTGGTGAGGGTTACTTTCAAGAATGGTGCGGTCCATGTAGGCGCCGGGGTCCCCTTCGTCCGCGTTGCAGATGACAATTTTTTCATCCGGGCCGGCACCTCTTGCCAGTCTCCACTTACGACCGGCGGGAAAGCCGGCACCACCTCTGCCCCTCAGTCCCGAGGTTTCAATTTCAGCAATCACTTCTTCGGGATCAGAAGCCAGAGCCTTAACCAACCCTTCATACCCTCCCTCGGCAACGTATTGATAGATATCATCAGGATTGATGCGACCGCACTGTTCCATTACCAGTCGTTGTTCCAGATTGAAGCGCGGAAAGTCCATCACCGCGGGGATCAAGTCGTTTTCCTCGGTGGCGCCGAGGACATATTTAAAAACGGGGTCGCCCTTCTCTAGGTAAGACCCCACCAGCACCTGCGCTCTGGCAGCGCTAACCTGGTGATAACAGATGGGGGGAAACCCGGAGGTGGGATGATCGATCACCACCAGAGGTTCAGCATAGCAATGGCCAAGACAGCCAACGGGAACGATCCGGGCCTCAATAGACTTATGGGAGAGAGCTTCTTCGAAGGCCTGTTTGGTCTCGGCCGCCCCTGAGGCCAGGCCACACGTGGACATGACGATATAAATTGTGGGGATACCTTCAGTTTTTTTCTCCTCAGCCCGCCGTGCCGCCTCCCGTTGGATGAGGGTAAAACGTTTTTTAATATCAACCCTACTCACCGGATTCCCTTTCCGCTTTTTCCCGTTCCTCGCGTTCTCTTTCAACCTGAAATTGCACGAAAATGCCCTCGACTCTACTTGGCTGGATGTGGCCTTCGACGGTATCGTCAATTACAGCGACCGGGGCCAAGGCACAGCATCCCACGCAGGCTACCCTTTCGATGCTGTACTCACGGTCAGGGGTGGTTTCCCCGTCCTTTATCCCCAACTTACGTTCAAAATTCTCCAAAATGATGTCTCCGCCGGCCACGTGGCAAGCAGTACCCAGGCAAACTTTGAGCTGGTGCTTGCCGGGCGGGTGAAGGCGAAACTGGTTGTAAAAGGTGGCAACCCCATAAACCTCGCTGGGTGAGATGCACAGATGCTCTGCCACCATCTCCATGGCAACGGTGGCAAGATAGGAATGACTCTCCTGAATACACTGGAGAATGGGAATAAGGTTGCCTCTGGACTTTTCGAAATGAGGCAGCATGGCCGTTATCTCTTCGACCGTTGCTCTTTCTTCAC
>JAUVTM010000141.1 GCA_030601545.1 Syntrophobacterales bacterium | reverse complement strand
CTGCGGGCTCTGTGAGAGTCCGTTTCTAGCGTTCCGCGCCGCAATGTGGGCAGTAGTTGAATCCCTTCTCAAGAGTCTCGCCGCAACGGTGGCACCGGATTGCCTGCAGATCCGTTCCGGCAGCATAAACCTTGCCCGTTTCGTCGGCGATATGACCACATCGCTCACACTCGACAAAAGACTGGCCCTTGCGAATACGAAAAATGGGTATAAAGAAAAGGGATAAGTAGTCATCCGTGCGAACTAGATACGCCTGGCTCAAGCCACAATTGGAGCAGATGCGTGGTTGGCCCTCAAGTTTTTTCCTTCTTGGGCCAATGCCTCCAATAAAAATCATCTGGACTTATTCCTCCTGGCTCCTTGCTCTATGCTCCATGCCCTATGCCTTCCCAAACCGGGAACCCGCCCGAAGGGTGGGAGTCCGAAGGACAAATCCGCAATCCTCAACCCAAAATCCCAAATCCCAAGCACCAAATATCAGGGTTTCAGGTGTCGGGTGTCCCTCCTACGCCCTCCGGGCTTCGGCGGGCAGGCAGGTGTCAGGGAAGAAAAACAAAAAAGCTGAAATCTGAACACTGAACACTGAACACTGAAACCTTATTCATTGTGATTTGTAATTTCCATCAACTTCCGCCTCTACCTTTTACAACAAATGACAGCGAAGCATAGTGACCTAATGACGGCGCAGCCATATGACGCGGAGCCAAATCTGCAATCCACCCTATGCCCTATGTTCTATGCCCTCTGCCTCCCCAAATCTACAATCTTAAATCTTAAATCTACAGTACTCCCTTACTCGGATAGACTATTACTCTGGAGGCTTGATCATCAAGCATTATTGCCTTATATTCCTTTCACCCTGCAATTTCCTTTTCAGTTATCGGCCAACAACGATAAAGTCACGAATCAGTCATGAATATAGCTCATTTAACCGTCTGCAGAGGAGGAAAACCATGTTTCCAAGAATCCTGCGACTCGGCATCGTCTTTTTATTAGTTCTGGCTGTTGGTTGCGCCGAGAAGCCAGAAGAGAAGTCTTTCATCTTCGGCATGCTCATGGTTGGTCCTTTCAACGACCGGGGGTGGAGCCAGGCTCACTACGATGCCGGGCTCTATGTGGAGAGCAAGCTGCCAGGGGTTAAGATGCTCTACCTCGATAAAGTAAACCCCGCGGACCGACCCGGATTGACGCTGCCCCAAGTGGTGGATGATCTGGTTTCGAAAGGGGCCCGTCTCATTATAGCCAATTCGGATGACATGAAGGACGGCATACGGGAGGCGGCCAAACAACATCCGGACATTACTTTCATTCACGTCTCAGGTGATGATGTGCTTACCAAGAAGGCACCACCAAACCTGAGTAATGTGATGGGGCGCATGGAATATGGAAAGATGATGGCAGGATTTGTGGCCGCTCTAACCACCAAGACCGGAAAGATCGGCTACCTGGGCCCACTTATCAATGAGGAGACGAGAAGACTGGCTTCCTCCTCTTTCCTGGGTGCAGCCTATGCTTGGCAACAGGTGCGCAAACGGCCTCTGGACGAGTTGAAGTTCAAGGTGAGTTGGATTGGCTTCTGGTTCAATATTCCTGGGGTGACAGCCGATCCCACCCAGGTGGCAAATCGGTTCTTTGACGGCGGCTATGATGTGGTTATCTCCGGTATCGATACCACTGAGGCGCTTGTGGTTGCCACCCAAAAGCGGAAGGCGGGCCGTGAGGTTTGGGCCATCCCCTACGACTACAAAGGTGCGTGCCAGGGCGCAGATGAAGTCTGTCTAGGTGTTCCTTACTTCAACTGGGGTCCGGCCTATCTGACAAGTGTCAAGGCAGTGCGAGACGGAACCTGGAAGCAGACTTGGGAATGGAACGGGCCGGACTGGAATGATATCAACAATGAGGACACCAGTGGAGTGGGCTTTCTGAACGGTCCAGCTCTCTCCACCGAAGTGGCGGCAAAGCTGGATAGCTTTGTCCAAGGATTGGCTACCGGAAAGATCAACGTTTTCCAGGGCCCCATCTTCTATCAAGACGGCACACCGTTTCTTGTTGCTGGTGAAACGGCATCGGATCAAAAAGTCTGGTACATGCCGCAGCTGTTGAAGGGGATGGAGGGAGCAAGCGGTCCGAAGTAAGCTTACGCGGATTTTAGATTGACGAACGACGATTGACGATTGCGGATGGCGGAATCTCATAATGCGGGTGGAATTTCAAGATATTCACAAGGACTACGGCCGGGTGCGGGCCAACGTTGGGATTAATCTGGTGCTGGAACCCGGCCGAATTTATGGACTGCTCGGGGAAAACGGCGCGGGCAAGAGTACCCTGATGAGAATGCTTGCCGGTCATACGCAACCAAGCCGCGGTCGTGTTCTCTTCAATGGCAAGAATGCAGAAGGTCTCAATCCATCCCGTGCTCTTGCCATGGGCGTGGGCATGCTCTATCAGGATCCCATGGATTTTCCTGCCTTAGACGTCTGGGAGAATTTCCGCCTAGGCGGCACGAAGCGAGACAAGAAACGGACTTTGAGTCGCCTACAGGAGTTGGGAGAGCGTTTTCATTTCAGACTATCACCCCAGGAAAAGGTGAGCGAGCTTACGGTAGGCGAGCGGCAGCAGCTTGAGTTGCTTCGTCTCCTGGATTTGGGAGTGAAGGTGCTCATTCTAGATGAGCCCACAACCGGCATTTCCGTGACGCAAAAAGAGATGCTCTTTACCACCATGCGTCAACTCGCCAGGGACAAGGGCCGAACCATAATCTTCGTCTCCCATAAACTGACAGAAGTTGAGGAGCTCTGCCAGGAGGTTATCGTGCTGCGGCAGGGTAGATTGGTGGCGAAATTGCAGTCCCCATTTCAATCAGACGAATTGCTCAAGCTTATGTTCGGGGATGAACATGGTGGGACTGCAGAATGCCCGGAGAGATCGCAGCCAGGTGAGGGGGAGTTCATACAACTTGAGGATGTCCAGCTTTTGGGCGATAAGTACATCCTCCCTGATATTTCCTTGCAGATCCGACCCGGAGAAATCTTGGGTTTGGCCGGCTTGGAAGGCAGCGGCCAGGAGCTGCTCCTACGCGGTTTGGCTGGATTGGCCCGGGCAGCAAAAGGGCGTATAATTTTCGACGGCGAGGAATTTCAGGGCCGGCCATATTTGAAATTCCGGCAGGCGGGTATTCATTTCCTGCCGGCGGCGCGACTGGAGCACGGCCTCTTCCCTGATCTCAGCTTGAATGAGCATTTCCACCTGGCCTTCCCCCCCCGGAACGGCGGCCGAGACAATCTACTGCCCGAGGAAGGTATAAGGAAGTTCAGCATTCAAGGACAGCTAACCACCTCTGCCAGGGCCCTTTCCGGCGGCAACCAACAACGTCTATTGCTGGCCCTCATCCCAGCGCAAACCAAGCTGCTTCTTCTGGAGCATCCAACCCGCGGACTCGACCATGGGGCGGGTCAGCAGGTCTGGAACCATCTGTTGGGGAGATGTCGTCAGAACACAGCTCTCCTTTTTTCTTCTGCAGATCTGGATGAAATAAAAGCTCACAGCCACCGGGTGTTGATATTTTATAACCGGCAACTGGTTGCCGACCTCCCAAATCATGCCATAAGTGTGGAGGAAATGGGTCGTCTCATGGCCGGCCAGGGAAGGGCAGTGTAAGAGATGTCTTACGCCGCAAGATTTAGTCTGTCCCTTGGTCGGTTGGCAGCTGCGGTTTTTCTTTCACTAGTCTTTACGACACTCCTTCTCCTGGTCTCGGGAGCACCCCCACTACACACCTTTGCAATCCTTTTTGCAGGCGGTATCGGTTCGGTAGCAAAGCTTGGCCAGACAATTGCTGTCTGGATCCCTTTGGTCCTCTGTTCTTCGGCATTACTTCTGACTTTTGCCCCGGGCCTCTGGAATATCGGTATCGAGGGACAGATCATTCTGGGGGCTATTTTTGCCACAGGTTTTCTGCGGCCCTTTCCCGCAGGGGCTTCCCCCTTGGTGTTGGCGGGTGCGCTCATAGCCGGCATGATCGGCGGCGCTTTCTGGGCATATATCGCGGGTGTGCTGAGAACCTGGGGTAGGGTGCACGAAATTTTTGGAGGATTGGGATTGAATTTCGTGGCTCTGGGCCTCACCCTCTGGCTTATATTCGGGCCATGGAGAAGACCGGGTGTTGCTTCTATGAGTGGCACCGAACCGCTCCATCCCTCACTCTGGCTCAAAGGGATTAAAGGCTTTTCCTTGAGTCCGGTGAGTCTGGTACTGGCACTGCTGGCCATTTTTCTGGTGATCTATCTCCTTCGTTCGACGCGCTGGGGACTCAGTCTAAAAGCAGTTGGTCAGAATCCAGAGGCGGCTTTGCTCTATGGTCTCAAACCAAACAAGCGGATTGTAGAAGCTATGGCTCTCTGTGGGGCCCTGGCCGGGCTGGCTGGCGCCTTACAAGTGGTGGGTGTGTACCATCGGTTGCTGCCGGCAATCTCCAGCAATTACGGCTATACAGCCCTCCTGGTCACCATGTTGGCTTCATTTCGGCCCAACCTGATTCCGCCCATATGTTTCTTTTTCGCTGTCCTGAATGTGGGCTCTATTCAACTTCCTCTCCAGCTCAAGTTGGACTCATCTCTTAGCGGTGTCATCCAAGGAGTCCTTGTTCTATCGATATTTCTCGTGCATGGACTCGAAGAGCGCTGGCAACTTCTCCGGAGGCAGAAATAGTGGATTTCCTGGCACTCACTTTGGCTGGCATTCTTTCGGCGGGTGCACCTCTCGTTCTAGCAACGCTGGGTGAAACCTTGACCGAGCGAGCGGGCGTAATCAACCTGTCGTTGGATGGCACCATTTTGCTGGCGGCCATGACCGCCTTTGCACTGGCGTTTGTCAGCGGGAATCCCTGGTTGGGTCTTGTTGGCAGTATTGCCGTGGGGATGGCTACTGCCGCTATTGTGGTCTTGATTGGGCCGGTATTGGGCCGGTCACAGCTGGCAGTGGGCTTCATTTTAACCCTCCTGTGCAGGGATCTTGCCTATTTTCTTGGCCACCCGTACGCCAGACAATTTGGACCTGAGCTACCCGTCTGGTCCATCCCGGGTATCCGTGATCTGCCATTCATCGGGCCAATTCTGGGCTACCAGAGTCCGGTGGTCTACCTTAGCCTCGGCCTGACTGTATTTCTCTGGTGGTGGCTTTTTTCAACGCGGGCCGGCCTCGAGTTACGGGCTGTCGGTGAGGAGCCCTGGGCGGCTTTTGCCAGGGGTATCAAGGTACAGCGACTGAGGATCATGTATACCTTGTTAGGTGGTGCTTTGGTGGGACTGGCCGGGGGAGCCTTTTCATTGGCGGTGAAGCCTGGGTGGGGACGTCCGCAAGGTGCCGAAGGAGCTGGCTGGATTGCTCTGGCGATAGTCATATTTGGAGGCTGGCATCCTCTGCGTGCCGCTCTGGGCGCTTATCTGTTTGCGACGTTGCAGGTGCTTGGAATTTATTTGCAGGAGCAGTTTCCTGGTTTACCGGCACCACTGTTTCAGGTAGCACCCTTTCCTGTGATGATCCTGACCTTGCTCCTGGTTAACGTGGGTAGTACGGGTTGGTTTCAGGAGCTAGCCTTTCGATATCCTGGTATGAAACGGTGGTTGTCTCGCTGGCAGGTGACAGCACCGGCGGCTTTGGGCCAGGATTTCAGACCGGAAAGAGAGACCTGACGGGCCAACTGCGTGTCGCCTATCCAACTAGTCGGCTTTCGGATTTGTTATTCCGCTGGGGCCGCTCCTTCTCTATCCTCGTCTTCCAGGCGGGCCACGGCCTCCACAAAATAAGCTGATGAGCAATTGATGATGCGAGTCAAACCCTCTGTTTCAATTTTTGCGAGGGGAGGGTCGTAGGAGACGAC
>JAUVTM010000306.1 GCA_030601545.1 Syntrophobacterales bacterium | reverse complement strand
CACTGTCTATGATGCTCGAACGGAACACAGAGGTTTGAAGGCAGTGGGGACGAAAGGTAAGGAGGGACTTCGTTGAAGACCTATTTGGTTACTGGGGCAGCAGGTTTCATCGGCTTCCACGTAAGCCGAGCCCTGCTAGAGCGGGGAGATCGGGTGATTGGTCTGGACAATCTCAATGACTACTACGACGTCTCTCTGAAAGAGGCCCGGCTCGGTCTCCTGGAAGACAACGAGCAGTTTACCTTCTACAAGGAAGATCTTGCCAATTTGGATGGACTTGCCAGGGTTTTTGCTGATCATCCCATTCAGGTAGTGTGCAATATGGCGGCCCAGGCAGGTGTGCGCTATTCACTGATCAATCCATTCGCCTACCAGAGCTCAAACATGGAAGGGTTCCTCAATCTGATCCACCTGTCAAAAGAGCATGAAGCGGAAAATTTTGTCTATGCCTCGTCCTCTTCGGTGTATGGTAGCAACGAGAATGTTCCATTCAGTGTCAAAGACAAGGTGGATCACCCAATTTCACTTTACGCCGCTACCAAGAAAGCCAATGAACTTGTAGCGCACACCTACAGTCATCTTTATGACCTGCCTTGTTCAGGGCTTCGATTTTTTACTGTCTATGGGCCCTGGGGAAGACCGGACATGGCGTTGTTTATCTTTACGCGGGCGATTCTGAGCGACAGGCCCATTGAGGTATACAACTACGGCAAGATGAAACGAGACTTCACCTACATCGACGATATCGTTCAGGGCGTTGTGGCCAGTCTGGACCGCCCTGTACCATATGCCATATACAATCTGGGCAACTCAAGGGCAGTTGATCTTCTCTATTTCATTGAATGTATTGAGAAGGCTTTAGAGAAAGAGGCCGAGAAGAAATTGCTTCCCATGCAGCCTGGAGATGTGGCCGAGACCTACGCGGACATTAGGGAGAGCCAGGAAGATCTGGGGTTTCAACCAAGTACCGGAATAGAAGAAGGCATAGAGCATTTCATCCGCTGGTACCGATCCTTCTATGGTGTTTAATTCCTATTTTTCTGATTCCTTGGGCCACATGCGACCGAGTTCTTTGGCGATTTTTCGGAAGCAGCGTCCGGCCAGTTCGTCATATACGAGATTGCGGTTGAAGCGACGGTAAAGGAATGATCGGCCCACCACGGCTGGTCTGGCATTTACCCGACCGGACCAAACGATTCGATTGGTTTGCAGATCCGTAAGGTAGGCATTCATTGCTACCTCTTTGTAGCTACTCGTGGGACCAGGTTGCTGCTCCCCCCCATCAATGGCACCGGGTGGATAGAAAGTGGAGCCGCGGTCTGTCTGGATGCTATCAACCGAAGGGGGGACCGGGTCTGGTAAAACTTCAGATCGAGATCCCCAAGAGTCAATAACGACTTTCAAAAGAGCCCTGTAATCGTTTTGGAGAAGCAGTTTGGTGGCGCTGTCGTGTTCAAACCTACCTACGGCCTGGTTTAGGGTAACACTGTTGATACCTCTCTCGGTGAGAGCCTGCAGGACGTCCTGCTCTAGCAGAGTCAAGTACTCCTGGCCCAGATCTGTCTTTTCTTGAAGGGTGATGACGAGAACCGGGGCGGAGAAGTCAGCGGGGAGCTGGCGGTTCTTAACCTTGAGATTGGTGCTCACATAGCAGCCACTTTGGAGGAACAGGCACAGAAAGGCGGCAAAGACCAGTTTTCTCTTCATGGAATAGCCCCCACAAAATTTTGTTACTGCATACACGATAGCATGAAACATTTCGCTTGCGCAAGCGGGCCAACTAGCCCGGATATTGCACGAATCGCCTGCTCCGACCGCGGATATGACCGTGCTCCCGGGCGTCCTCGGGTGTCGGACCCTGCAACGTACTGTTCAAGTGCGCCTCGGATCCAACCCCCTGCGGTTGCCCGGTGGCACACCCATCTTCGCGATCTCGCGACACCAATTCGTGAAATATCCGGGCTTGGCAGATGGGGCCGAAAAAAGCATTTGCACCCTCTTCGGCTAGCCTGTATAAGAGGGGAAAGGATGTAGTTCACGAAACTGGAGCTTGCGTGAATTATACTGGTTAGGGAGGAGCACTTATGAGTGAGCGTGATTTGGAGAGCGTGAGAGAAAAAAGGTCGAGTCGTCGCATTCGTTCCCTCAACCTGACTTCCTACACTCCAAGGAAGGGTGAAGAGCAACAATACATCGTGTCCATTGGTCGGACTCTCGACGTAAGCGAAGGCGGGGTCAAGGTGGAAACGCACAGGAAATTGGCCAATGGCACAGAGCTGGAGATGGATATAGCAATTGAGGACAAAATCATCACTGCAAAGGGTGAGGTGGTTCATACGGAGGAGTTGAAAAGCGGCCTTTTTGGAACGGGGATTCAATTTACTTCCATAAGCGATGAAGATCGCGGCAGTCTCCG
>JAUVTM010000040.1 GCA_030601545.1 Syntrophobacterales bacterium | reverse complement strand
TTGACGTAGTCTGTGCAATTCACCAATGAGTTGCTTTTCAAACTTATTTTCGTCTTTCATGTCTGCACCTTATAAAAAAGTGTACCCCCAACATGGTAGCGTAACCAGCGTCCGCATCGGCTTGGCTGGGCCGGCTTCGCTGCCTACCAGTCTGTAGGATAAGGTACATTACAAGCGGAAGGCGAGGGCTTCCAGGGGAAGGTTGCAAAAAATGAGTGGCATCAGGAGCCGACACCCGAGGACGCCTGGCTTCCGGCTCGTAGAGCCTCCAGCTCGGAGAGAAAGACGGTCATATCCGCAATCGCAGCAGGCAATTCGTGAATCATGTGAGTTAGTCAAGCCTTGACATTCGTATGATAATCATAAAGGGTATTCATAAACTTGACGGCTTCGTAAAAAGTCCATCTGCTGTGGTGCGCTTCATCTTTAGTCATTGCGGCGTACCTGTAAGTACGCCTCATTCCTAAAGATTTGCGCGCCTTGCATCTGGAGCTTTTTACTGTGCCGTCTCATTAATGACTTTTTACGAGATCATCATAGTTGAGTAGAAAAGGGGGACGAAACTACCATTTTATTGGAGCGAGGCTAAAGGAGATTGGAAATATGGAGTCTACCGTAACGGAGCCGAGGTTGCCTGGCTCTGGTTTGCAGAGTTTCTTTTTGGGCAATTATCCTCCGAGAAATTGTGGCATTGCAACCTTCACCTACGATCTGAGCATTGCCATCGGCAGAGAGATTGGCGATGATTCGTTCGGGGTGATCGCCATGAACAACCGGATAGAGGGGTATGATTACCCGAAAGAGGTGGTATTCGAGATCAACCAGGAAAGCCTGCAGGATTACCGGATGGCTGCAGAGTATATCAATCTTTCGAGGGCCAAGCTTGTCTGTATGCAGCATGAGTTCGGCATCTTTGGCGGGCCCGAGGGCAGCCATGTTCTCCACCTGATGTCAGCGCTAAAAAAGCCAATATTTACCACGCTCCACACGGTGCTCAAAAATCCAACCCCTCGCTACAACTGGGCCTTACGGGAGGTGTGTCAGCTGTCCCATCGGGTGGTGGTAATGAGTAAGATGGCAGTGGACCTGCTCCAAGAGGTCTATCGCATTCCCGAAAAGAAAATCCGTTTCATCCCCCATGGCATTCCCGATGTCCCCTTCGTGGACCCCAATTACTACAAGGACAAATTCCAGGTGGAGGGGCGCACCGTGCTGCTGACCTTCGGTCTGCTGAACCCCAACAAGGGCATCGAGACGGTGCTCGAAGCTCTGCCCCAGGTGGTGGAGGGTCACCCAGACCTGGTTTACATTGTGTTGGGCGCTACCCATCCCGAAGTCAAGCGGCGTTCTGGAGAGCAGTATAGGATAGGTCTGGAACGGCAGGTGCGTAGCCTGGGTCTAAGTGAGCATGTCATCTTCCACAACCGCTTCGTCGGCCTGGCCGAGCTTTGCGAATTTATTGGCTCTTGTGACATGTACGTCACTCCTTACCTGAACAAGGAGCAGATCGCGAGCGGCACCCTGGCCTATGCCATGGGGATGGGCAAAGCCGTCATTTCCACACCCTATTGGTACGCCCAAGAGATGCTTGCCGACGGTAGAGGCCAGCTGGTGGATTTCGGTGATCGCCAGGGGCTGGAACAAGCCATCATCCAGTTGATCGAGGATGAGCCCAAGCGCCATTATATGCGGAAAAAAGCCTATGAGTTGGGAAGGAAGATGATCTGGAAAGAGGTGGCGAGAGAGTACCTTGAGCTTCTTGAAGAAGGGTTGCAAACCTATGTGCCGTTTCCCGAGTACCAGCGTTTGGCAGCCCGGCGTCAGAAACGAGGCACTCTTCCTGCAATGCGTTTGGACCACCTGATTACTTTAACTGACTATACCGGGCCGGTGCAACACGCACGCTACGGCATACCGGACCGCGACCACGGCTATTCAACCGATGATGTGGGCCGTGGCCTGGCAGTGGTGCTCATGTACTACGATCAACATCGAGACCCTCAGGCTCTCGAGCTGGCCAAGATTTACCTGGCCTTCCTGGGACATGCCCAACTGGAAAACGGCCATTTTCATAACTTCATGGACTTTTCCCGCCATTTCCTTGATCTCGAGGGGAGCGAGGACACCTTTGGCCGAGCCCTCTGGGGCCTGGGGGTTGCCGTTCAACTCGGCCCCAACGAGAATTTCCGTGCCTTCGCCCGGCAACTCTTCGACAAGGCCATCTCCGGCATCTCTCTACACTACCCTCGCAGCATGGCTTATGCTATCTGTGGGATGCACGCTTTCCTCCAGCGGTACCCCGGCGCGCGCGGCATATGGCTCCACCTGGACTCCCTGGCCAACGAACTCGTCCGGCTCTACCGCAAGAACCGGCAGGACGATTGGGAGTGGTTCGAGCCGGCGGTCACTTACGGCAATGCCAAGCTCCCACATGCGCTCCTGTTGGCCCACGAGGCAACTCGGAAGAAGGAGTACCTCGAGGTGGCCCTGGAGTCGCTCGACTTCCTCACTCGCATCCAATACGACGGGAACATTTTCGACCTGGTTGGAAATGAAGGCTGGTACCAGCGAGGAGGAGAAAGGGCTGTTTTCGGCCAGCAAGCCATTGATGCCGGCTACCTGGTGGAGGCTTACATGAGCGCCTACCAGTTAACGGCCGAGGAGAAACACCTTGAACTTGCCGAGGCTGCCTTTGAGTGGTTCTTGGGCAGAAACCGGCTCAAGGCGCCACTTTATGACTTTGAAACCGCAGCCTGTGCTGATGGTCTCGATGCTGAAGGGGTGAATATGAACCGGGGAGCAGAGTCAACTATTTGCTTTTTGCTCGCCCTGCTTGCCTTGGTGAAGGAAAGTGTCTACGTACGGGAGGATACAGCCGCTTTTGGCCTCACCCAACAAGAAGGCTTTGAGAAAAGACCTGCCGTTGGCAGGAGCGCAGCCATATCAATCAACTTAAGTGATGGATTCCGCCAGTCCCCTGAAACCAGAGGCGATAAGGTCAAGCAATAGTACAATTCTTGCAATAAAGAAATCTCCACAGACAGACACTGTCATTGGAACCTGATTTGCCTGACTATTTTCTGGACAGTAGAGGTGTTGTTGGGCTCTCGACAGCCCAACAGAGAGAGTCAGAGGAATGACGACATGAGTGCGAAAATCGTTGGACCGGGAGCCCTCTCATGAAAAGGTCCATAGGTGCACAGACAGTAGCGTATCCAACACCTGTTTGGGTTGTGGGGACGTATGACGGAAAAGGAAAAGCGAACGTGATGACCGCCGCCTGGGTGGGGATTTGCTCTTCCAAGCCACCGTGTGTTGCCGTTTCTCTCCGGCAGGCCACCCACACCTACGAGGGTATCCTGAAGCGCCAAGCTTTTTCCATAAATGTACCCTCCGAGAGCCATGTCAAAGTGGTAGATTATTTTGGTCTTGTTTCGGGGAAAAGGGTGGACAAGTTCGCAGCCACCGGACTCAAACCGGTCAGGTGTGATTTTGTGGATGCTCCGTATGTGGCAGAGTTTCCCTTGATCTTGGAGTGCAGGGTGATTCACAGCATTGAAATTGGGCTGCACAGCCAATTTATCGGTGAGATCATGGACGTCAAGGCGGATGAGGCCTTGTTGGGGGAAAAAGGCCTTCCAGATATTGAAAAGGTAAAACCGATTGTCTTTGGTCCTGAAATTCTTACCTATCATGGGCTCGGGAAATATCTTGGGCAAGCGTTTTCCATTGGAAAGGAACTCTAAATGAAGGGCGACGTCTCTGGCGGGCCGATCGTGATGATCAGTTCTTACCCGCCCCGGTTATGCGGAATCGGCACCTTTACCGAGGAGGCCCGGGAATTCATCCAGGCGGCCTATCCCCAGCGGGAAGTTTTGGTCATCAGCCACACCGACGGCCGAGGCGAGGGAGTTTTTCCCGTTCTTGATATGAGCCGTTACGATTGGTGGAAAGCCGTGGCTGAAAAAATCGAGGAATTGGATCCCTACGCGGTCCACATTGAGCATGAGTACGGACTCTATGACTACGTTGACCACCGGGGCGTTGGCGACGGCAACGAGGGCTTCCTCACCCTTCTTGAGGCCATCGGTGACTATCCCATCGTGGTGGAACCACATACCGTTCACGGACGGCTCAGGGACTTTGAGGCCAATTTCCTCTACAGCCTCTGTCAGAGGTGCGATGTGGTTCTGTTCAAGTGCCACTACCAGAAGTGGCGTCTGGACTGGACGTTTCCGGGATACGGTTGGGAGACACCCCGCAACATCATGGTGGTACCTCACGGTGCCCGTCCCGACAAGCGTTGGGGTATTCACGAAATCCCAGAGTTGAGGAATGAACTTGGTCTGGAAGAGATCGGCCTGGCGGATCACGTGGTGGGGATGATCGGTTGGATTCAGTCCAACAAGCGTTGGGACATTCTGCTTTCCATGTGGCATGAGATTCATGCAGAAATCAAAGAAGGATGTGGTCAGGAATGGGATCTGCTCGCCGCAGGAACCATGCGCGATCCGGCCCATAAGGACGATTACCAGGAGTGGAAGTCGGAAGTGCTGCGGCTGCAACAAGAGGGCATAGCTCACTATCATGAATTCGTGCCCAGGGGGGACATGTACTACAAGATGATGGCCGTCTGTGATTTCATCGTCCTGCCATCCGCCGACGAGACCCAGTCCGGCACCCTGGCCCGCATCATCTCCCTGAACAAACCGTATGTCACCACAGCACCCATGGAGGGGCTCACCGCCCAGACCTTGGAGAGCAAAGGGGGCTTGCTCTTCACCACCAAGAATATGCTCAAGGAACAAGTTCTCCGGCTGGCCTTCGATGAACAGCTTCGCCTGGAGCTCGGCGAAAACTTGAAACGTTATCTGGACGAGGTGGTCTCCTGGGAGTTGGTGGTCAGGCAGTACGGGGAGGCCTACGAACTGGCCCGGCAAGCTAAGCAGAGCGGCCGGCCAGTTGTTCTGGTCCAGGAGTTTTAGGAGCAGCGAGATGAAAAAACCCCAGGTAAATGAGCTTTTTCGGCGCCATCCGGGCAATCCCATAATCACTGTCAGGGATTTGCCGTATCCTGCCAATACCGTATTCAACGCCGGCGCTACCATGTTTGGTGACCAGACATTGCTTCTGCTCCGGGTTGAAGACAGACGGGGCATATCCCACCTTACTGCCGCCCGCAGTGAGGACGGCATAGGTAACTGGCGGATCGATCAGAGGCCAACTCTGATGCCCAGCCCAGAGACCAACCCTGAGGAAATTTGGGGAATAGAAGACCCCAGGATAACGTACCTGGAAGAACTGCAGCGCTGGGCCATAGTGTATACGGCTTATGCCAGGAGCGGACCTATGGTCTCCCTGGCAACGACCGCCGACTTCAAGAAGTTTCAACGGCTGGGTCCCGTCATGCCGCCGGAAGACAAGGACGCAGCGCTTTTCCCGGTGCGGGTCAAGGAACGCTGGGCCATGATTCACCGTCCGGTTGCCGCCTTCCCGGGCACCGGCGCTCACATCTGGATCTCTTTTTCACCGGACCTCAAACACTGGGGTGACCATCGTATCCTCATCCCAGCCCGAAGGGGCGGCTATTGGGACGCCAACAAGATCGGCCTGTCGCCGCCGCCACTCAAAACTGCCGAAGGCTGGCTGATTCTTTACCACGGTGTCCGGACGACGGCCAGCGGCTCAATATACCGCCTGGGGCTGGCTCTCCTGGATCTGGAGGATCCCGGCAGGGTCATCGCCAGATCCGACGAGTGGGTCTTTGCACCTGAAGAAAATTACGAGATCTTCGGGGATGTGGACAAGGTCGTCTTTCCCTGCGGCTGGATAGCTGCTGGAGATGAGGTGCGGCTCTACTACGGCGGGGCGGACACCTGCATAGCCCTGGCCACGGCCAGCCTCTCCCAGTTGTTGGCCTGGCTCAAGGAGCACAGCACCCGTGGTGGGAGATAGTTATGCGGGTTGCCATGCTTGCGCCCATAGCCTGGCGGACGCCGCCCAGAGACTATGGCCCATGGGAGAGCGTGGTGTCCCTGTTGACCGAAGGTCTGGTCCAGAGTGGTTTGGACGTCACCCTGTTTGCCACCAGAGACTCGCAAACAAAGGGCAGACTGGTAGGAGTCTGCCCAAGGGGTTACGAGGAAGATAAGAGCATTTTACCCAAGGTTTGGGAATGCTTGCACATCTCCAAGCTCTTCGAGCGTGGAGATGACTTCGACCTCATTCACAATCACTTTGATTATTTGCCCCTTACTTACATGGGCATGACCTCAACACCCACTCTTACCACGATCCATGGTTTTTCTTCACCCAAGATCCTGCCGGTTTACAAGAAATACAACGGTCGCGCCCATTACGTTTCCATCAGTGACGCCGACCGCAGCCCTGAACTCACCTACATCGCCACCATTCATCACGGCATTGACCTGAGCCGGTTTACCTTCAGGCCTGAACCTGGCGAATACCTTCTCTTTTTCGGCAGAATTCATCAGGACAAAGGCGCCAGAGAAGCCATTGAGATTTCCCGCCGGATGAGCAAAAAATTGATAATGGCCGGCATCGTCCAGGATCAGGGTTATTTCGATCGCGAGGTTTCGCCGTATCTGGACGAGGACAGGGTTGTCTACGTGGGAAGTGCTGGCCCGGAAAAAAGAGATGAGTTGTTGGGCGGGGCATACGCCTTGCTCCACCCCATCAACTTCGATGAGCCTTTCGGGTTGTCCGTGATTGAGGCCATGGCCTGCGGTACGCCTGTGGTGGCTTTCAAGCGGGGCAGCATGCCCGAAGTAATCGCTGACGGCCGGACGGGTTTTCTGGTCTCATCCATTGAGGAGGCGGCCAGCCGGCTCCCACGGGTCAAGGATCTCCACCGGGCTGACTGTCGCAGGTGGGTGGAGGAAAAGTTTAGCGTTGAGAGAATGGTACAAGAGTACATTCGAGTCTACGAAAAAATACTGCTGGAGCCCAAACAAGTACGAGGATGATTATGAGCGGATCGAGAAGGGGCGTGGTCAACCGCTATGAGGGCAATCCAATTCTTACCAAGAAGGATGTGCCCTATCCGGTGGAAACGGTCCACAACGCAGGGGTGGTCAGATGCAAAGACCGGTACGTCATGCTTTTTCGCTCTCACTTGCGAAACGGGCGTTCCATTGTTGGTATTGCCGAAAGCGACGATGGATTTCATTTTGAGGTGCGGTCTGAGCCCTTCATGACGCCGGCAACCGAGGGGCCTTTCGCCACCTATGAGGAATTTGGTGTCGAAGACCCGCGCATCTGCGCCGTGGGTGATGGTTATTTGATCACCTACAGCGTCTACTCCAGACATGGAGTGAGGATCGCCCTGGCAAGGACGGCAGACTTCGAGAGGGTCGAGCGCCTGGGCTTGATTACGCCAGCAGATTGCCGGAACGTGGTCATCTTTCCCGAGAAGTTCGACGGCCGCTATGCCCGACTCGATCGGCCCCATTCCGAGATTACTCCCTGGTCCATCTGGATTTCCTACTCACCGGACCTGATCCACTGGGGAGATTCCAGGATCATCATCAAACCGATGGACTATCACTGGGACGAGATGAAGATCGGCCCGGGGGCGACACCCATAAGGACGGAGAGCGGGTGGCTAAATATCTTTCACGGCGTTTTCAAGACCATGGCCGGAGCGGTCTACCGGCTGGGGGCGGCACTGCACGCCCTGGAAGACCCATCCCGGGTGCTTGGGGTGGCGGACGAGTGGATTCTCCAACCGGAAGACCCCTGGGAAGTGAGCGGCTACGTTCACAACGTCGTTTTTGCTTGCGGAGCTGTGCCGGAAGACGACGGGACTGTAAAGATATACTGGGGCGGGGCCGATACCGTCATGTGCGTCGGCACTGCCAGTATCGCCGAGTTGGTGGAATTGTGTCTCAGCAAATCGCGTCCGCCATTGGGGGCGTAAAAGGTTGGGAAGGGCGCGGGTCATTTCCCCGGGCTTTCCAGTGAAACAGGGAGGTACTCTAAGTTGACGTTGTGCATGGCGTGCAATATGTTTCCGCGGATCTTGTGGTTTTTCCGATAGAGCCCCTGGAGAAGCTCACGGATTTCCTGACGCTTGCCAGAGTCCTTTGAAGGACAGGGATTGACGGTGACAGGAAAGGATCGTTTTTGATGAAAGAGACTGATGGTTCTCGAATCCAGCAGGGCAAGCGGCCGGATCACTGTGATTTCACCTCCGAAGAAGGGCTGCCGAGGTAGCATGGTGGCTACCTGGGAGCCGTAGAAAATATTGATAAAAAAAGTCTCAATAAGGTCGTCGAGATTGTGGCCAAAGGCGATTTTATTGCAACCCAATCTGCCGGCCTCCTCGAAGAGTGCGGTGCGCCGCAGGCGAGAACAAAGAAAGCAGGGATTCTCGAGATTTTCTGAACTGTGCGCTTTTGGGCCGAACTCGCTGGGGATTACTTGGTGGGGGATGCCCAATGATTCCACCCAGGCCTGCACCGAAGAGTAATCCTCACCTTTGAAACCAAGGTCTACGTGGACGGCAAACAGCTTGTAAGTAATGGGAATTCGTCCGAGCCGATCGTGTAGAAGCCAGAGAAGTGAAGTGCTGTCCACACCGCCACTGAGTGACACAAGTATGCGGTCGTCTGCACTGATGAGCCCGTAACGCTGCATAGCCCGGCCCATGAGCCGTCTCACTTTCTTCTCAACGTTGGACATCTTTCTCTGGGAGGCCCTAGGCATAGGCAAGAGTCCTTATTTCCAAAAAGGCAGTTAACCCTAATGTTGCATACCTACACCGGTAAAAACCGCTGCGTTCGCGCTATAGCACGCCATCTGCGGCTGTGCTCGCCTCGGACAAGACTTGACGTACGGTAAAGTACGCCTCGACCTGTCCGAGCCTGTGCGCAGCCACATCTGACGCACTCTAGCGCGTTTTTCCTCGACATAGGTATGCAACATCAGGGTTTAATTAGTCTGTAGGTCGGGTGGTTTCCGCCTCGGCGGAGTTCACCCGACGATAAGGCGATTTAAAGCCTTGTAGGGCGGGTCACCGCACCCGCCGAAAATGTAATCGTAGAGACGACCTGGCTTTCTGGCCGGTACGGAGACCGGCGCTACGAATAGCAGATACTAACCGGGAATTTCATCGCCTTCCAGGGGTAAAATCAAAGCCGGCCCTTCTCGGGTCGGATTCTTGCTCTCTAACCCTGGTGGAATAAGAATAAGAAGGATTATTTCATAAGATGTGTGAGCAGGCAAACATTTCGGCAAAAGACTGGGCAAGGCAAGAACCTAAACGAAAAGGAGGAGCACTACATGAGAGAGATAATTTCCACAGACAGTGCGCCGGCAGCGATTGGGCCATATTCACAAGCAGTGCGATATGACAATTTGCTCTTTGTTTCCGGACAGATTTCGCTAGATCCTGAAAGCGGCGAAATTGTAGCGGGAGACATTGAGGTGCAGACAAGAAGAGTGCTCGACAATCTGAAAGCTGTCTTGGAGGCGGGCGGCATGGAGTTGCAGCATGTTTTGAAATGCACTTGTTTTTTGAAAAACATGGAAGATTTTCAACAGTTCAATTCGGTCTACAGCGACTATTTTTCAGACATTCTGCCTGCACGAGAAACGGTCGAAGTATCGAGATTACCAAAGGATGTCTTGGTGGAAATTTCCGCTATTGGCGGAAAGTGAGATGCAGCCAGCAGGTAGCTGGCACGAGGTGGGAAAAGGCTGGGAAAATGGATAATGGCGTAGTCGAGTAAGGCAAACTTATGAAATCCCAAACTCCAAGCATCAAATCACAAACAAATCTCAAATTCCAATAAACGCCTATGCACTTAACTCCGCAAAAATCTCTTCTCCCCTCGGAAACTATGTCACAATTCGCCGAACCCGTCATTCCGGACGAGTCCGCCAAAGGCGGGCGAGATCCGTGGTTCGACAGGCTCACCACCCTGAGCTAAGTCGAAGGGGAATCCAGTAAAAGTTCAATATAATCAGATTCTTTCTGGATCCCGGCTCGCGTCCGCCGCCGCCGGACTTGGCCGGGATGACGAGTTGCGCCCCAGTCTCTTGAGGGGGCGGGGACATGTAGCTATCGTGCGGAGCTATATACATAGGCGTATTTCGATATTCGCATTTATAGTGTTGGAAATATTAGTCTGAAGCCTAGAGTCTGGAATTTTAGACACAAAAAAACCCCGACTTTTTCGAGAGGACGGGGTTTTTTATTTGCGTGGTAACCCAACTACATTGGGATATTCCCATGTTTCTTCGGGGGTAGTGTTTCCCTCTTGGTGCAGAGCACTTCAAGTGCGTCTATGAGACGCGGCCGGGTCTCGCTCGGGACGATCACTCCATCAATGTAGCCCCGCGAGGCGGCAATGTAGGGGTTGTAGAGCAGTTCTTTGTATTCTGCAATCTTCTCCTGTCGTTTAGCCTCGGGATCATCTGCCGCCTGGATATCACGGCGGAAGATAATATTGGCCGCCCCATCGGCGCCCATTACCGCAATCTCAGCGTTGGGCCAAGCCAAAGCCATGTCGCAGCCAAGATCTCGTGAACACATGGCCAGGTAAGAGCCACCGTAATCCTTCCGGGTAACGAGAGTAATCTTGGGCACGGTGGCCTCTGAATAACACCAGAGCAACTTGGCGCCGTGGCGAATCACCCCACTCCACTCCTGCTCACTGCCAGGCAAATATCCCGGCACGTCGGCGATGGTAAGCATGGGGATATTGAAACAGTCGCAAAAGCGAATGAATCGTGTGGCCTTGTCTGATGAGTTCACATCCAGACAACCGGCAAGCACCATGGGCTGGTTGGCAATAATCCCGATGGTGCGTCCGTCCAGCCTGGCAAGACCCACGACGATGTTCTGGGCGTAAAGCTCGTGAACCTCATAAAAGTCCCCATTATCAACGATGGACCGAATCACGTCCTTCATGTCGTAGGACTCCATGGGGTTGTCCGGTATAATGGCGTCCAGGGCTGGATCAGTGCGGAGCGGGCTGTCGCCGGTATCTATTCTGGGTGGCTCTTCCATATTATTGTTGGGAAGGTAACTCAGCAGTACTTTTATTCTCTCAATGGTGTGAGCATCATCTTCACAGGCGAAGTGAGCCACTCCACTTTTGGTATTATGGGCTATGGCCCCGCCAAGATCCTCAAAGGTAATTACTTCTCCCAACACCGCCTTGATCACATCGGGTCCGGTGATGAACATGTAACTGGTGTCTTTGACCATGAAGACAAAATCGGTCATGGCCGGAGAATAAACCGCGCCTCCTGCACATGGGCCCATAACTGCAGATATCTGCGGCACCACGCCTGAGGCGATGGCATTGCGGTAGAAAATCTGCCCGTAACCTGAAAGGGAATCAACTCCCTCCTGGATGCGCGCACCCCCGGAATCGTTGAAGCCCACAACCGGGATTCCCGACTTCATTGACAGGTCAAGGATCTTGCAGATCTTCTTGGAGTGCATTTCGCCCAGGGTGCCGGCCCGCGCTGTGAAGTCCTGGGAGAAAGCACACACAGGCCGACCGTTTACCTTTCCATAGCCGGTAATCACCCCGTCAGCTGGTATTTCCAGCTTGTCCAAACCAAAATGGGTCCCCCTGTGCTTCATGAAAATGTCGGTTTCCCTGAAAGTTTCCGGGTCGAAAAGGAGATCGATTCGCTCTCTGGCCGTAAGTTTTCCGCGGTCATGCTGTTTTTTTACCGCCGCCTCTCCGCCCATTTCCTTGAGTTTGGCTTCCCTCTCCTTCAATTCTTTGATCTTGTCCTCTACAACTCCCATATATTAGTCTCCTGTTTTCCTATCCGGGCTAGCATAGGTTTCTTTGAAAATCCTGTAATACTATCCCCTAGCCCCCTTTTGTCAAGG
>JAUVTM010000192.1 GCA_030601545.1 Syntrophobacterales bacterium | reverse complement strand
TTAAGATTGTAGAGTCTGAGGCATCATGCGACGTCTACTCCGTTCTGAAGCGGCCGGACGAGAAGTATGTAACTGAGAAGGCACACCAAAACCCCAAATTCGTGGAAGACGTGGTCCGAGACATTGCCTCTAGACTGGAAGGAGACTCCAATATAACCTGGTATTCGGTGGACTCGGAGAATTTCGAATCCATCCACAATCACAGTGCCTACGCATTTATCGAACGATATAAGGAGGAATCTCTCCCGGAAAGCCTGAATATCGAACAGCAGAACAAGAAACCGCAGAACCGCAGAAGTAAATAGCGATCACTTCGATATTCGAAATTCCTTGTTCGACATTCTGCGGTTTAACATACCATCTGACAATATCTGAACAAAAAACCTTCATCTGGGTTAGGGGACTTCTTTTAACTCCTGAATCTTCTCCAATAGCTTCTGAGCCCTGAGCAGGTAGTTCTGAACCTGTTTGTAGTCGGGATCCATATTGTTCACCACCTGCCACTCCTCAATAGCCTCTCTGAGCTTCTCCTCTTCGAAATTCTGGATCCCCTTGAGATAGTGTACTTCTTTGTAAGCATCCTCGGACCGTTGCACATACTCTTTGCAAGCCGTCCAATCTTCATCGAAGCTAAGCGCTTTTTGAAATTGGCTGCGCGCCCCTAAGTACTCAGCATGGTTGAAGAGAACCTCTCCCTGTCTATAGTGAGCCCAGGCCATATACTCCCGGACCTGCTTTCTGGTGGGATCGGTGTTGAGGACCTTTTGGAACTCGTGCAGGGCAGCGAGGTACTGCCCCTCCTCCAGCAGACTTACCCCCTGCTCTTGATAGATGGCAACCTGGTCATAATCCATCTCTTGCTCTCGGGTAATGGCCGAATCCTCTGCTGCTGGGGCAATGACCCCAGCGGCAATCTTTTCACCCGCTTTCTGGTCAGAGGCCGAGATGGCGGTTTGTGCCCTTGCGGCTGGACTGAAGCTCACCCCTTCGATCTCTGGTATTTTTAACTTCATTTCAGCATAAATCTTGGTGGCGTCTTCCAGGTCATTGAAGCGAGCAATAATTCCAAACTTACTCTGATCATTGTAATATTTTTGAGCTATCGTAGTGAGAAACTCCCCTTCCTCCACTCGATGTACCACGTAGCGGGTGTGGTGGGGCTTCGGCTGGAAAGGCTTGAGCAATTCCACCACTTCAGGAAAATCAGGCCACAATCGCAAGGCCGTAAGGAACTCGTGCCGTGCCTTACCATATTTCCCCTGGTCCTGAAGTTCGAGTCCTCTGCGGTAGTGTTTCTCCGCATTCTTGCGGAGAGAATCTTCCAACCCCTCCTTTTTGGCCACAATTACAGCCAAAGCCGCTTCATAGGATTGCAGGGCCTTGTGGGGCTGATCCTTCCGTTCATATTCCAGGGCTCGCTCCAGCAAGATTTGCTCGAGACGTGCTTCCGGCGGCTCCTTAACCTTCCGCCCCTTTTTCAAAGCAGCGCAACCGCCCAGGGTTAGGCCTGAAATAGTAAAACAAAATAATAGCAGCCCCAGCCGGTATTTCATTGCAGCATTTCTCCGCGAAAATATTGCACCAGCTGCTCAAATGCACGCCCTTTCACGGGATTCATCACCTGATTCCGTCCCACCTTGAACGGATCGACAAAAAATGGGGTGGCCCCGCGGGTCACTGTCACTCCGCCTCGATAACCCTCTTCTATTGCCATGGAGATCACCAGCTTGTTCCAGCGGCCATATGGATAGGCCAGCCACACTGCCTCCTGCCCCAAGTGCTTACGAATGAGCTCACGAGGAATCCGTAATTCGCGTCTGATTCGCTTGAGATACTCGGCTTGACTCTCCCCTTTTCGTTTGAGAGTTAGATCCGCATGGGTGATGGTATGAGCTTCCACCTCAAAACCAGCTTCAGTCAGTTCCCGGAGCTGCTCCCAACTCAGTGCGTTCGGACTATTGTCAATAAAATCAGTGTATATGAAGAGGGTCGCCTTGAAATTGTACCGCTTTAATATGGGATATGCCAGTTCGTACACGGATCGGTAACCATCATCAATGGTAATGGCCACAGCTTTTCGGGGCAGCGGCTCCTGGTAGTTTACAAACCTCAACACTTCTTTCATGGTGACAGTGCGATACCCTTCTTCTGCTAACATGGCCATCTGCCGGGCAAACTCTTCTACGGGCATACAGAGGGTATTGGTGCACCCTTCGCTAAAATGGTGATAGGTAATGATGGAAACCACCTGATAACCATCAGCAGAGAGGCCGCCGGGATTGCTTTTTAGCAACGGGATCACCAGCACTTGGCCTGGCTCAAGGGTCACCAGTCCATTGGCCTCCTCGATCATCCAGGTCTTCTCTGGGTCTCCATAAAAGCGGCGGGCGAGGTCGGTAAGTCGATCACCTTTCTTGACCACATAAACTGCAACTTTCTTTGATTGGAAAAGTGCCCCAGCCTCCTCTGGAACCAGAGGTTCTTTTTCTGGGGCTGACCTGAGCCAGAATGCACCTGTCTCAGCAGCCGCCAGCCAGCAGAAGAAGAAGATAGCTACCAGAAAGACACCTTTGACAACTGTTCCAGCAAAGTCAGTGCTCCTCTGGTGTCTGCTCCCTCTTTTCCTTTTGGTCCACAACCTCATATATTTTCACCGGCTCCTTCCTGCCTCTGACCTCAATCTCTCCCCTCGATTGGAAAGTGAGGCTCGGATGTCCAGCCACCTTCATAAAGGCCTGCTCGCTGATAAGGATTTCACCAGGACCTGCCAGATCGGTAAGGCGCGAGGCCACGTTGACGTTGTCTCCGATTACCGTATATTCCATCCGCTTACTGGAACCTAGATTGCCGGCAACCACTTCTCCTGTATTGATGCCGATACCCACCTGAATAGAATCAGCCATCGTTGGTAGCTTCTGGTTCAATTTGGGCAAATGGAGGCGTACTTCCACCGCTGCCTGCACAGCCGACTCTACATGTGAGGGATCCGGAATCAAGGCGCCAAAGACCCCCATAACAGTATCCCCCACGAATTTGTCAAGATAACCGCCATGCTGAATTATAATGTCCGTCACCAGGGTGAAGTAGGAATTGAGCAAATCCACCACAGCATCCGGATCGCTGCCTTCCGCCATTGCTGTAAACCCTCGTATGTCCACAAATACAATGGTGGCCTCGAGACGAGTCCCCTTCATCCACTCGTCATCTGGACTTGCCAGGATGCGTTCTACGATCTCCGGAGTAACATAGCGGCCAAACGAGGTCTGGATCCTATCCTTCAAACGCAAGTCCTCCGCCATCCGGTTAATTGCCTTTCCCAAATCACCCAGTTCATCGTTCCGGCCGAGGTTTACCCGGTAGGCAAAGTTGCCCTTCCCAACCTCTGCAACCGCCGCTACCAGCCGCTGAATCGGACGTGAAAAATAAAAGCTTAACACCATACTCATGACAATACCAATTACGGTGATGGCAAGGGTCAGCAGCAAAATGAATACTTTGGCTTTGACAATGCTTGCTTCAATGTATTTTTTAGTCAAGCAGAGGTGAACCTCACCTATTTTTAGTCCCTGGTAGAGCACAGGGGTTGAAAAAAGCAGAAGGTTTTCGCCTGTTGCTCGAAAACTCCGCAGCTGCAGTCCATCTTTTTCAAATAGCAGTTGGCTGTCCGGAGGACCCACATAGTTGGTACCCACCTTATTGATATCGCTATGCGCCCGAATAATCCCATTACTGTTAACGACTAACGCAAACACCACTTCTTCATTCTTGGCAATGTCAGAGACCAGCTGATAGAGTGGCAATTCTGCTTCTTCCAGAAGGTCCTCAGGACTGTTCCTGGCGGCATAGCGCGACATGGTGGCGCCGAATTTAATCAACTGGTCGGTAAACTGAATTCTTTGGCGTTTGAGGATGCTCGTGCTAATGGTGGCCACAATGGCAAAAATGGCCAGAGTTGCCAGAAGGGAAAATTTGGCAAAAATAGGTATGCGCAACTTTTTGAACAATTTTGTCGTCCTTTATAATCACCGACGCCTCAAGAGGACACGGCGACGCGATGACGCGGCGACGCGGGGAAAGAATCTAACAAGAAATCTCCGTGTCCCCGTGTCCCCGTGTCCCCGCTTCGATCTTTTATCTGATCTTCAGGGTGGCCAAAGACAACAAGGCAAGAAGGCCAGCAACAATCCACAATCTGATTACCACCTTGGTCTCGGCAAAGCCCCGGTGCTGCAGACTGTGGTGCAAAGGAGCTCTGTAGAAGATTCTCCTTCCCAGCCAGCGCACCCCAATTTTATCCTGTATTTGCGAGGTCAGTGCCTCAACCAGAAAAAGGCCTCC
>JAUVTM010000292.1 GCA_030601545.1 Syntrophobacterales bacterium | reverse complement strand
CTCCAGCTAAGTCAAGGGGAACGAAAGACAGGATCCAGGAGTCAGTAGGCAAAGAGCATGGGGTTGGAGGTCGGAGGAGCGCTTCGCTTTAGGTTGGAGGCACTATTCATTTGCTTTGTCCGAGTTGTTGCCTCTAACCTCCAACATCTTGTCTGTCTGCTTCGTCTTGCTGACTTCTGACTGCTTTCTCCGAAAACAAAAAACTATACTATTGATAACCCCTCGACCATGTTGTGTCGGATCAACCTCACTACGCGAGAACGATCCGACCTACTACTAACCGTCTTCGCAACTGACCACGGACAACTGACGACTGACAAAAAAAGCCCCCAGTCTCCAAAGACCGAGGGCTTGTCATAGACAGACCTTCTCAGACGACCGCTACTCTTGCTTGTCATTTACTCCTTCAATGATCAGGGAATCTGCCACCAATTCCCAGAGGTATTTTACCTCCAGATCCATCATGTCGAATTCTTGGCGCAGGCTCTTCATGATCTGGTCTCGGCAGTTGTGGCAGGGAGCGACGAGCATCTCAGCTCCGGTATCTTTAATCTGCTTGGCCTTTACCCGACCGTAGTAGATGCGCTCCTCAGCATAAGGAGAAGCCCAGGAACCACCACCGGCACCGCAGCAGTAGTTGTTAGCCCGGTTGGGATACATCTCCACATAATTATCCACACACTGCTGGGTGATCCAGCGGGGTTCCTCATAGTAACCGTGGCCAAAGGTTTTCTCACTCTTCCTGGCGTAGTTGCAGGGATCGTGGTAGGTAGTGAGCTCCGGATGCTTTGATTTGTCTATTTTGATCCGTCCGGTTTCGATGTATTCCTTGAGCAGGTCATGGACGCTCATGAACTTGACACCCTCATCGGCGAACCACTGTTGCAGACCAAGCCTGGTCGCATAGTAGGCGTGGCCTCACTCCGGCAAGAGGAGAATCTCACATTCAAGCTCCTTATAGTGCTCCACAATCCTCCGCACCTGCTCTTTCATGGACTCATCATCACCGGTGAAAAGACCCCAGTTCACCCCTTCCCAGTTCTCTGAGGTGACGGTCCAGGACTCCTTGGCAGCGTAGAATATCTTCCACCAGAAAAACATGTCCTCGGGCTCGGCAAAGGGCTCTTTGGAGTTAATGGTCACCAGAATCTTGGCGCCTTTTTTATCCACCGGCACCTCAAAGCCAGGTAACTCCTCGGCCAGTTCGACACCCAGATCCTCTAATAAAAAGAGATAATCTTCTTTGGGGATGCCCACATTGTTGCCTGACTTCAGGCACTGCACCACCCCTTTGTGAAGCACTCCAGGCACTTTGTCCCGCTCTCGATGGGCCCGTGCCGACCGCATCATTTTATTGAGGTCGATGTTCATTGGACAAGCATACTCACAGCGACCGCAGATGGTGCAAATCCAAGGGAAACGTGAATCAATGAGCTCTTGGTCCAGACCGAGTATGGCCATGCGCACTGCCTTGCGCATGTCCATGCCATCCACCCCGGTGACGGGGCAGCCGCCGGCGCAGGTGCCGCAGGTAAGGCACAGGTCCGGATATTCGCCCGCTAACCGCCTCTTCTCTCGCTTGCTAATTACTAGTGGTTCCATGACTGAAACTCTCCCTGTGAGATGGAAAACTAGTTGTTAACTGAAATTGTTTTTAGTGGTGTGTTGTATAGGGTGGGCACTGCCCACCCTACATCGTACGACCGTTGACCGCTTACTGTTTACCACAATCTAAAGCTTGATAAGCTCTATCAGTTCCTTTACGGCCTCAACCGACTTGTCAAAGGCAGCCTTCTCTTCTGCGGTCAACTGGATCTCGATCACCTTCTCCACGCCTCCGGTACCCAGCATCACGGGAACTCCCACGTAGTAACCACCAACATCATATTCCTTATCGCAGTAGGCCGCACAAGGAAGGATCCGTTTTTGATCTTTCAAGATAGACTCAGCCATCTGAACACACGCAGCCGAGGGAGCATAGAAGGCACTGCCCGTCTTAAGCAAGCTGACAATCTCGCCTCCTCCCTTGCGGGTTCGGTCCACTAGAGCGTCGATTCGCTCCTGAGGCATGAGATCCGGGATGGGAATACCGGAAACCGTGGTATAACGGGGCAGTGGCACCATGGTATCGCCATGCCCTCCGAGGACAAACGCCCGGATATCCCTCACAGAAACGCCCAGCTCCATGGCGATGAAGGTGCGAAACCTGGCAGAGTCCAACACCCCAGCCATTCCCATGACCCGGTTGGTTGGGAAACCGCTCACCTGATGGGCAACGTAGACCATGGCGTCCAGAGGGTTGGAGACAATGATCAGGAAAGCCTCGGGTGAATATTTGGCCACCTGTTCTGTAACCGACTTAACAATGTTGGTATTGGTGTTGAGCAGATCATCGCGGCTCATCCCTGGCTTGCGGGGGATACCGGCAGTGATGATTACCACATCAGAGTTGGCCGTATCTGCATAGTCGTTGGTCCCGATGACGTCGGCATCAAAACCTTCCACCGGACTTGCTTCCATCAGGTCCAGTCCCTTACCCTGAGGCATTCCCTCGATAATGTCTATCAACACCACGTCGCCCAGTTCCTTGGCCGCGGCCCAG
>JAUVTM010000147.1 GCA_030601545.1 Syntrophobacterales bacterium | reverse complement strand
GCTCAGTCGGCGAACTAAGCAAGATGGATCTGGAGGATGAAACCGCTGAAACTTACGGGGTTTCCAGAATAGAGGAATTCACCTGGAAACAGCTGTTGGATCTCTATGCCTGCACAGAGTGCGGCCGCTGCTCGGATAACTGCCCTGCTACTCTCACCGGTAAGCCTTTAAGCCCCAAATTAACCATCCACCACCTTAAAGAACATCTGCAAGCAAAGGGTAAAATGCTGCTCGCTCGGCAAGGGGCGGTGGCAGCTAATACAGCCAACCCTGAAGGTGACTTAGCCAAAGCTCTCATAGGAGACATCTGTCAGCACGATGAGCTCTGGTCCTGCACCACCTGCGGCAATTGCATTGAGAATTGTCCGGTATTCATAGAACACGTTGATAAGTACGTTGATATGCGTCGTTATTTGGTTCTTATGGAGAGCAATTTTTCCCCCGAGGTCCAGAATGTAATGCGGAATTGGGAAACAAACTCCAATCCCTGGGGTCTGGGTTTCGCCACGAGGGGAGATTGGGCCACAGGGCTGTCGATAAAAACTCTCGCCGAGGACTCCCAGGTGGACTATCTCTATTATGTGGGGTGTGCCGGCAGTTTTGACGAACGGGCCAAAAAGGTCAGTTCCGCTCTGGTGACTCTTCTCAATGAGGCGGGGGTGAGCTTTGGTATTCTTGGAGCAGAGGAGAAGTGCTGCGGCGAAACGGCTAGGAGGCTCGGCAACGAGTATCTCTTCCAGACCATGGCCACCGAGCTGGTGGAGGTTATTAATTCTTATGGGGTGAAGAAGATCATAACCGCTTGCCCGCATGGCTATAACTGTCTAAAGAATGAGTATCCCCAGTTCGGTGCTCATTGGGAGGTTTACCATCACAGCGAGTTTCTTGCCACCTTACTAAAAGAGGGGAGGTTACAGCCAAAAACAGGGATGGACAAGAATTTGGTTTTTCACGACTCGTGTTACCTGGGACGATATAATGATCTTTACGAAGAACCGCGAACGTTGTTGAAGTCTATTCTCGGGCTGCGCGTTTCTGAAATGGATCGAAGCCGCAACAAGGCTTTTTGCTGCGGCGCAGGTGGCGGCAGAATGTGGATGGAGGAAACCCTTGGCGATCAGAAGATCAATGACGCCCGCACTGACCAGGCACTGAAACTGGAGCCGGATATTATAGGTGTCTGCTGCCCCTTCTGCACCACCATGTTCGAAGACGGGCTAAAGACCTATGACATGGATGAAAAGGTCAAGGTATACGACATAGCAGAAATTTTGGCCCAGACTGTCACCTTCAAGTAATCTCTCGACGTTTCCCCTCAATATGTGGTAGCTTGTCAGCAGTGCAAATCGCCCAAGTCAGGTAAATCAGAACGCTTGTCGTCATTACTATATTATCTCTGTGTTTCCTGCCCGCCACCACGCCCGCCATGCGAGCCCGCCCGGCAATCGCCTGAGGCGAAGCCGATGGCGGACGGGCAAGGGCGAGGCGGGCGGGCCTGAGATCTCTGCGACAAAAAAAATCAGGGAGGTATGGCCATGGAAAAGACCTGGCACCGGTTTTATGACAAGGGTGTTCCTTTTGAAATTGATCCACCTGAGGATCCGCTCCACAGACAATTAGAGAAAGCAGCTCGAGACTTTCCTCAGGTTGCAGCCACCAAGTTCGTAGGGGCCCAACTCACCTACCAGCAGTTGGCTGATCATGTCAGCAGGTTTGCTGCCTCTCTCAGTGAATTGGGGGTCAAGCCCGGCGACAGGGTCGCCATCATGCTACCCAATTGTCCGCAAACCGTCATTACCTATTATGCCGCTCTCAGTATTGGTGGCGTGGCGGTAATGACCAATCCTATGTACGTGGAAAGGGAGATGATCCATCAGTTCAATGATGCTGGGGTCAAAGTGCTGGTGGGCCTGGATCACCTGTTTCCACGGATCGACAAGGTCTGGAAAGAGACACAGGTGGAGCACCTCGTTATCACGAGTATCCGGGATTACCTCCCCTTTCCTCTCAATCTGCTTTACCCTCTGAAGGCTAAGAAGCAGAAGCTTAATATGAAGGTTCCCTACTCCGGTTCCATCCACTCGTTCAAAAGACTGGTGAAGAACAGCCCTGGCAACCCACCCCGACCAGAAGTGGATATGGCTGAGGTGGCCCTGCTCCAGTATACCGGTGGCACCACCGGGGTTGCAAAGGGGGTGATGCTCACTCACAGTAATCTGGCGGTCAACGTGGCTCAGATTACTAGTTGGCTGACGGATATAAGACGCGGCCATGAGCGTTTCCTCTGTGTGGTTCCCATATTCCACGTCCTTGGGATGACTGCGGTCATGAACTGGCCTATTTGCATGGGCTGCACCATGACCCTGGTACCTCGTTTCGAAATCAAAGATTTTCTCAAGACCATCACGAAGACGAAGCCGACCATTGCGATTCTGGTTCCAACCATACTCACCGCCATTGTCAATTACCCCGAGATTTCTAAATACGATCTCTCCTCCATCAACTACGTGGTCAGCGGCTCCGCTCCCCTGCCGGTGGAGATCATGAACCGCTTTGAACAACTGACCGGCAGCGTAATCCTGGAGGGCTTCGGCCTCACCGAGTCGTCGCCCGTGACCCACGTGAACCCAGTTAAAAGTAAACGCAAGGCGGGCAGCATTGGTATTGCCCTCCCCTCCACAGACGTTCGGATTGTGGACCTGGAGACCGGCACAAAAGAGGAGCAGGTAGGGCAGACTGGGGAATTGGTGATCAAGGGCCCGCAAGTAATGAAGGGCTATTGGAATATGCCCGAAGAAACCGCCGAGACCCTCAAAGATGGCTGGCTCTATACTGGAGACATTGCTCACATTGATGAAGATGGCTACGTCTTCATCGTCGACCGTAAGAAAGACATGATCATCGCCGGTGGGTTCAACATCTATCCGCGAGATATTGATGAAGTCCTCTACGAACATCCAAAGATTGCCGATGCGGTAACCATTGGTGTTCCGGATGAATACCGGGGCGAGACCGTAAAGGTTTTCGTGGTGCTCAAACCCGGAGAGACTCTTACCGAAGAAGAGGTCATTGCCCACTGTAAGGAAAAACTCGCTGCCTACAAGGTTCCCCGTCTGGTGGAATTTCGCGAGGAGTTACCCAAAACCATGGTAGGTAAGGTGTTGCGCAAGGAGTTGCGCGCCGAAGAACTGCGCAAGCTTAAAGATGCAAAATGAGGATTAAACGTTTTTTGTTTGAGTAGGGCCGGCCTCGATTCGACTCAGCTCATCGCAGGCTGTGCCGGCCAACCCAAAAAATCCCCCCTTTATCCCCCCTTTATCAAAGGGGGGAAATTTATTGGAATCACTCCAAACCATCCCCCTTTCCTAAAGGCCTCCGGCTCGTAGAGCCTACGCCTCGGAGAGGGGACCGAGGGGGATTTTGTAATTAACTGTGAAAGGATTATTTGGCGGGTGCGGAGACCCGCCCTACTACTTTTTGAGTAGACTCACCCCTACATTTTGGTGGATTTGGCCTTCGGCCTTAATCCACCCTACAAATAATGGATAGGATATATGGTAGGGTGGATTAAGCGAAGCGAATCCACCAATAAGCTGGACAAGGACCAACTTTATGCCAACTGTAGAAGTCGACGGACGAGCAATTCACTACCTGACCGGGGTCAATGGAGTAGCCCCTGAGAGGCGTAGCATCGTGTTTGTCCACGGAGCCGGTGGAAATGGAATGGTCTGGCAGAACCAACGGAGAGGTCTGGATCGGGGCGTAAACACTATCTGTCTGGACCTTCCTGGTCATGGTCAAAGTCATGGCGAAGGCTGCACCACAATTGCCGAATATAGCCACTGGCTCATACGCTTCATGCAAAGTTTGGAACTGAAGAGAGCGATTCTTGCCGGCCATTCCATGGGTGGGGCCGTGGTTATTGAGGCGGCGATCGAATACCCTGAGGAGATGGATGGCCTGATACTCATAGGCACTGGGGCGCGGCTCAAGGTCAGTTCCGAAATTTTCCAAGGAATAGAAGTTGATTTTGAGGCCACGGCATCTCAGGTGGTGCAGTGGTGTTACGGGCCTGGGACCTCAGATAAAGTCGTCAAATGGGGCCTGGAGCAACTGCTTGCTGAGCAGCCGGAAGTCATGCTGGATGATTTCAAGGCCTGCAATGAGTTTGACAGACTGAGCAAAATCAGCAGTATCGAACATCCTGCCCTTGTAGTCTGCGGGAGTGAGGACATTATGACACCTCCCAAGTACTCCCACTACCTTGCCGATAATCTCCTGCGAGCCACCTTGAGGATCATTGAGGGGGCGGGCCACATGGTGATGGTGGAGAATCCTTTCAAGGCAAATGCCTCAATACTAAAGTTTCTGGCCACTATTTAGCAGTCAGCTTTCAGCTAGGAAATTGCTAGAATAACAAATTGAGTAAATTCGTAGGGCGGGTCTCCGTACCCGCCAAAGGACTGTGAGCACTTACAGTGAGGCGGGTGCGGAGACCCGCCCTACTTTTTATTAGCACATGTAGGCTGCCAACTGTCGGCTGCATGCTGCTAGCTGTTTTACGATTCTCTTGTCAATCGATACCAATCCTTGATAAAATAACAACTTGCGGTTGTTTGAACGCGGCGAACTTACCCAAATTCGAGAATAGATAATGGCAGGCAAAGACTATTACAAAATCCTTGGTGTGAGTAAGAATGTCAGTGACGATGACCTAAAGAAAGCCTATCGTAAGCTGGCAATGAAATACCACCCTGACCAAAACCAAGGAGACAAACAGGCAGAGGAGAGCTTCAAAGAAGTAAATGAAGCGTACGCTGTGCTCAGCGATAAGGAAAAGCGTCGCCAGTACGATATGTTCGGCGCTGACGGTTTTCAACAGCGTTTTAGCCAGGAAGACATTTTTAGTAATTTCGATTTCGGCCAAGTGTTCAGGGAATTCGGTTTCGGCTCAGAGGATGTGTTAGGCCGCATTTTTGGAGGGGCGGGTGGAGGAAGAAGACCCTTCGGCAGAGGTGGAGGTCGTTTTTATTCTGACGGTCCTTTCGGCCGTACGGCTCAGCAACCCCAAAAAGGCACCGATCTGGTTATGGACATGCAGGTGAGCTTGAAAGAAGCGGTTTTTGGAGGTTCCAAGGTGGTAGGCTTCAACAAAGGCGCCGGGGTTGAGCGAGTTACGGTGAAAATCCCACCCGGAATATCTCCCGGCAAGAAGCTTCGTATTGCTGGAAAAGGACAGCAAGGTGCCTGGGGAGGGCCCGCGGGTGACTTACTTATCAAGATTCTGGTTGCGCCTCACCCGGTCTTCGACCGTAAAGGCGGCAACCTCATTATAAGTCGGGAGATCACTATCACCCAGGCGGTTTTGGGTACGCAGATAGAAGTCCCCACTCTCGACAACAAGACGCTCAGTCTCAAGGTGCCCCCAGGAACTCAAAGCCACACGCAATTGCGGATCAAGGGTCATGGTGTGCCCCGCTTCAATAAAACTGGGAGGGGCGACCTTTACGTTAAAAT
>JAUVTM010000148.1 GCA_030601545.1 Syntrophobacterales bacterium | reverse complement strand
CGTTATGAGAATCGCAATTTCATCCACCGGACCTGATCTCGACGCCGAGGTTGATCCACGCTTTGGTCGCTGTCAATGCTTTGTAGTGGTTGATCCCGCAACCGAAGAGTTGGAAGTGCTCGACAACGAGGCCGCTATGATGAGCGGTGGTGCGGGGATACAGGCTGCTCAAATGGTAGCCAACTCGGGAGTGGATGCGGTGATAACCGGGAATCTGGGTCCCAATGCCGCTGATACCCTGGCGGCCACCGGCCTGAAGGTCTATCTCGGCGTGGCAGGAACCGTGCGCGAGGCCCTGCAGCAATATATTGAAGGCCAACTACAGGAGGCCACCGGCCCCTCGGTGGATGCCAATTTCGGCACGACCACCCCAGGCGGTGGAACCGGTACGGGTGCGGGTAGGGGTATGGGCCGTGGTATGGGCATGGGTCGAGGCATGGGCAGAGGTATGGGCATGGGTCGAGGAATGGGTCGAGGCACGGGCAGAGACTATTCATCTGACCCACAGGTCACTCCTGCCAATGACCTGGACGAATTGAAAAACCAGAAAGACAAGCTCCAAGAGCAGATGAAACGGATTGAGGAGAGGATAAGCAAGCTGGAAAAGAAGAAATAGGAGGTGATCAACATGCCAAGATTTGACGGAACCGGACCGGGAGGTATGGGACCCATGATGGGCAGAGGACGTGGTTTTTGCGCCATGCCCATGCGTGGTCCTAGCTACAACCGTCCATCCTTTCTCCCCTGGCGACGGGGAGCCGGTTATGGCGACCCCCGCTATGATTCTCCCAGCCCTGGCTTCACGGGGGGGAGAGGATTTCGCCGGGGTGGCGGCCGCGGCCGCTTTCGGGGTGGAGGATTCGGCTTTGGAAGAACCTTTGGCCGAAGGTGGTGATAGACCAGCAGATAAGAGAGGGACACTAGGATGATCATTGCGGTAGCGAGCGGTAAGGGCGGCACTGGCAAGACTACTGTGGCCACCAATCTGGCCAAATCAATTGGCGAAGGGGTGCAGCTCATCGACTGCGACGTGGAAGAGCCGAACAGTCATCTTTTTTTGAACCCGCACATTGAAAAGAGTGAAGAAGTCTACGTACCCCGCCCTGAAGTGGATCTTGACAAGTGTACGTACTGCGGTGATTGCGCCAAAATTTGCCGCTTCAACGCCATCGTCGTGGTCAAAAAGCATGTGCTGGTCTTCCCTGAGCTATGCCACGGCTGTGGTGGCTGCAGCAAAGTCTGTCCCGAGGAGGCAATCTCGGAAATACCAAAGTCCATCGGGATTCTGGAACAGGGGGAGTCTCATCCTTTGGGCTTCATCCATGGGCGTCTTGAGGTAGGCGAAATCATGTCTCCCCCGCTCATCAAGGCGGCGCGAGCGCTGGCCAACGTGAACGGCGTGGTCATCATTGATTCCCCTCCTGGGACCTCGTGCCCGGTGATTGCTTCAATAAAGGGGAGCGACTTTTGCATTCTGGTGACTGAGCCCACCCCATTCGGCCTCAACGACCTTGAACTGGCGGTGGATGTGGTCTTTGTTCTGGGAATCCCAGTCGGGGTGGTGATCAACCGCTCTGACATTGGCGACCTGGCGGTCAAAGAGTTCTGCGAGCAGCGGAGTATCCCTATCTTGATGGAGATTCCCGAGGATCGGCAAATCGCCGAGGCCTACTCGCGCGGGGTAATGATCATCGACGTGCTTCCTGAATATAAAGAGAGGTTTCAGGAGCTCTTCGCAACGATTGAACAGATGGTGAATAATTCTGCTTTGACAGATAAGTCCTCTCTCCCCTTGTCGAAGATCCCGCCCGGTGGCGGGGAGGGGAGAGAGCTGGAGTGAGAGCCATGGTGGTGTCAGCTTCAAAATCCCCCCTAACCCCCCTTTATAAAAGGGGGGAATTTGGTGGAATCATTTCAAAATCTTCCCCCTTTTGTAAAGGGGGATCGAGGGGGATTTCTTTGTCTCGGCTTTGCATTCAGCAAACAGGTCAGTCATGTTTCCATCTACGAGCATAGCTTAACTATAGCCTGGGCAAAGCCGAAGAAGTTTGAAACTACCCAAGGAAAGGATCTTTCGTGAAGGAAGTTGTGATTATCAGTGGTAAGGGGGGGACCGGTAAGACCTCCATTGCGGGTTGCTTTGCAGCCCTGGCCAGGAACAAAGTGTTGGCAGATGCGGATGTTGATGCCGCCGATCTCTTTATCCTGCTGGAACCGAGCATTCAGTCACGAGAGTCCTTTCGCGGCGGGCACACCGCCTTCATTGATATGGACGCATGCGTGGAGTGCGGCGAATGTCTGGAGCTTTGCCGCTACGATGCCATCAGTCAGGACTATGTGGTGGACAAGATTGATTGCGAGGGGTGTGGGGTGTGCGCTCACTTCTGCCCGGCTGAGGCCATCGAGATGCAGGAGAACATCTGCGGCGAGTGGTTTGTGTCGGACACCCGCTATGGTCCCTTTGTCCACGCGAAATTGGGTATTGCCGAAGAAAACTCCGGCATGCTGGTTACCATAGTCCGCCACAACGCCAAACTGATAGCCGAGGAAAAGGGGCTGGATCTCATTATCGTGGATGGCCCTCCCGGCATCGGGTGCCCGGTGATCTCGGCGGTCACTGGTGCCAACCTGGTGTTCATCGTTACAGAACCCACTCTTCCCGGACTGCATGATATGCAGAGGGTGGCATTACTGGCCAAACACTTCAATATCCCTGCTGCAGCCTGCATCAACAAACACGATCTGAATCCTGAGATGAGTGACAGGATTCGCGGCTACTGTGAGGAAACAGGAGTTCAATTAATTGGGACGATTCCCTACGATACTGTGGTTTCCAAGGCCCTGGTCGAGAAAAAAATTATCGTTGAATATGGCAATGGCACCGTCTCTGATGAAATCAAAAAGATTTGGATCGCTCTTGCAGATATTCTAGGAGTCGGCAACTAGTGTTCATCAGAGAACCCCACAAATTCCCTCCCCCTTGACGAAGATCCGCGTCTGGCGTGAACGGGGGAGAGTTAGGGTCAATGCTGTTGAATTAGGTGTAGGTCGGGTGGTTCCGCGACAGCGGGTTCACCCGACGATAGCGGCAATTCCACTTTTCTGTCGGATCAACCCCGCTAGGCGGGAACGATCCGACCTACGATTCATCCTAAAAAGACTGGACCAAAGAGACCACAAAGGGCACAGAGAAGAAGAGGAGCAATGCATCTCATGGAATTGATAGAAGAGGTCGAAGAAAAATTGCGGCAGGTAATAGATACCGAGACTGGTATGGATGTGATGCGGATGAAACTCGTTCGGGATTTGAAAGTGGATAAGCAAGGAAATGTAGAGCTAACCTTTCGCCCCTCTTCGGTCTTATGTCCGCTGGGATTTCAACTGGGCATCAATATCAAAGAAACAGTCCTGGATGTGCCGGAAGTCAAAAGTGTACTGGTTAATGTGGATGGTTTTATCCACGGCGAGCAACTGAAGAAAATCCTGGAAGAGATGGACTGAAAAGAGCTTCAATCCTCATGTGTTATCCGTTATTTGTCATTGGTTATTGGTGTTAGGATACAGGTAAGCAGAATTAAGTCTCACTATGTGATAGAGATATATAATGGCGGTTGATGTTTTTTCTAGTAACGAATAACCAATAACTAATAACTTTCAATTGAGCGGTATCGCTCAATTGAGGTCAAAGGAATGCACCATGCCGATTTATGAATACCAGTGCCAGGAATGTGGGGCTATCTCAGAGAAACTGCTGCTGGGTGGAGAGAGTCCAGTGCATATGAGATGTGGCCATTGTGGAGGCCGACGGGTAGACAGAATTTTGTCTGCCGCTTCGCTTTTAACTAAGAGGGTGGCTCCGCAATCAGGCCATACCTGTTGTGGTCAAGAGGAGCGATGCGACACCCCACCCTGTTCATCAGAGGGCTCCTGCAGACGGGGGTAAGGCAGACGAGTTTTCTTCATGGCTATGGATCAAAGTGAAAAAATCGGGTTGTTCTCAGTCGGGATCAATAGTTCTCTTGTTCTCATCAAGGTAATTTTGGCCTATCTTTCAGGCTCGGTAGCCCTCGTTGCCGATGCGATCCATTCTCTTTCTGATGTGATCTCCTCTGCTACCGTGCTCGCCGGCATCAAGATCTCCAAGAGAAAATCCACTAGATTTCCCTATGGTCTTTACAAGGTGGAGAACCTGGTTTGCCTCATCTCGGCACTCTTTATCTTCTTTGCCGGCTATGCAATTGTCCAGACCGTATTGTTCAAAGAGGAATCGCTAAAGGCTGAGTTCCTGCCCTATGCCATGGCCGGAGTTCTGGTGACCATGGCCATCACCTTTTTCTTTTCTCGTTATGAACTGAGAGAAGGCGAAAGGATCGGTTCCCCGAGCCTGATCGCCGATGCCCAACACATTCGCACTGATATGTTTTCATCTGCTGTTATTTTGTGTGGTCTGGTGGGTGGCCTATTTCACTGGCCCCTGGACAAGGTGGCAGCCCTGGTGGTTGTGGTGCTTGTTTTTAGGGCTGGTTTCACCATCTTTCTCGATGCCATTCGGGTTCTCTTGGATGCCTCCCTTGATTTTGAGAGCATGGACAAGGTGAAAACCGCTATTTTATCCCACCCCCAGGTAACCTCCATTCATTCCCTTCGAGGAAGGAATTCCGGACGCTTCAAGTTTATCGAAGCCGACATCGGTCTCAGGGTCAGGGAACTGGAAAGAGCCCACCATGTCAGTCAACAAATCGAAGCTGAGATCAGCAAGAGCGTTCCCAATGTAGATCGAGTCCTGATTCATTATGAACCGGAAAAAAAGGACATTCGGGTCTGTGCTATCCCTTTACAGGAAGACAAGGTGTCGCTTTCAGATCACTTCGGTGAAGCACCCTATTACTATATTGTGCAAATGCGTGAGAGGGATCGATCAATAATAGAGGAGAGGATCCTTACCAATCCCTTTAAGCATGAAGAGAAGGGAAAGGGGCTCAAGGTCAGCAACTGGCTTCTCCAGCAGTCCGTTGATACCGTTTATAATTCCAAGAGTCTTGAGGGAAAAGGGCCTGGGTATGTCCTCTCGGATGCAGATGTGGAGATTGTGATCACCGAAACGAAGCAACTGGGTAAAATCCTGCAAGAACTCCAAAGGGGAGCAGAGAAGGAGGATCAGAATGCAAGGACGAGGTGAAAGCGGATCCAGACGAGGTGGCGCCGACCGGGGTAACGGCAGGGGCGAGGGAGGTGGACCAATGGGTGGTACTGGCCGGGGACCTGGTGGCGAATGCGTCTGTCCCAGTTGTGGCAAAAAGACACCACATGAGCGCGGTGTTCCATGTAATGAGGTGCGCTGTCCCGAGTGTGGCACCGCCATGACCCGTGAGTAGTGAGAAGGTCACCATCTCAGAGGACTCAATGCCGTGTAGCAAGCGCTTCGCTCGACGAAATCCCCCTCGATCCCCCTTTACGAAAGGGGGAAGATTTTTAAGTGATTTCATTAAGTTC
>JAUVTM010000083.1 GCA_030601545.1 Syntrophobacterales bacterium | reverse complement strand
GCTTGAGCGCCGAGGACACCGGTTTGTGCGCTGCGCTGATGACCTGAATATTTACGTTAGAAGCAATCGCGCAGGGAAACGGGTTCTAAAGAGTGTCAGCAACTATCTGAGCCGTCGAATGAAGCTGAAGGTCAATGAGGCAAAGAGTGCTGTTGGGCTGCCTTGGGAACGACAATTTCTGGGGTTTTCTTTCAGTACGCGTCTCAATCGGCGCATCAGTGTGAAATCGATTAAGAGATTTAAGGCAAAGGTACGGCAGATAACCTATCGCACTCGTGGTCAGCACATCGGAAAGATTGTCAAAGAGCTTCGCCGGTTCCTATTGGGCTGGCTTACTTTAATATCACCGAAGTGCGTTCAATATTAAAAGAACTCGGTTCCTGGGTGAAACGGAGACTGCGCTGTTTCCTTTGGAAGCAATGGGGTCGCCGTGGATACCGGGAGTTGATCAAGCGAGGTGTTAGCAGGGATCTTGCATGGAACACTGCGAAATCAGCTCATGGGCCTTGGCGGCTAAGCCGCAGTCCGGGGTTGGCTTTTGCCTTAACAGCCAAATATTGTGCAGGTTTGGGTTTGCCGAGACTACATGTTAAACTAACGTAGCCAACCGAACCGCCATGGTACGTGATCCGTATGCCTGGTGGTGTGGGAGGGGGGAGGCCGTGAGGCCCCTCTCTATCCCGATTATGTGGCAAGAAAATATATGTGCAGTATTGGCGTTTTAAAGATTCAATTTCAATTGCAAATGGTTTAAAATGAAACTTCCTGATGATACACTGATTGCTCATGAAAAACTGACGCAATATCTGCTGGCTCTGAGAAAACGAAATGACAACTCGCAATGGCTGGCCCAGGCAGGATATAGCATTGAAAACTGGCAGGTATTGGAGAATGATATAAGAAATCAGATTTTGTCAGCTAATGCCACGCCGATTGAAAAAACAGAATATGGTCAACTGTATGAAATCAGACGAAATCTAATCGGACCTAATGGAAAAAGTTTGCCAGTGTGTACAATTTGGATGACGGAAACCGCAACAGGCAATACAAAATTCATTACCATGTATCCTGACAAAAGGAGATAGAAAAATGACCTACAAGTTATTTGAAGAAGTTGTTTTAACAAAAGATATTCATGAAAGGGGACTGAAGAAAGGTGATGTTGCGACTATTGTTGAACACCATCCTGTTTCTGATAAAAAAGATGGTTATTCGTTAGAATTGTTTAATGCGCTCGGAGATACAATAGCAGTGATAACTTTACCTGAATCAGCAATTGAACCGTTAACTGAGAATGAGATTTTCAGTGTCCGTTTATTGGAAGCAGCGTAAAAAATAAAGTTATCCGTGTGGATAGGGGGACGAATAGAGGGACATTTAATATTTTAATAACTTTTGACCGCATGGTGAGTTATTAAGATATTAAAGAGCGTCCCGCTCAACGCGCGGGCGTTGAGCCTTACCCCTTCCGCCGTAAGCAAATCGGCAGTCAAAGGTCGAGAAGACAAACTTGCCAGAGTAATTGAAAATTATCTGATGACGCTGCTTGAGAGACAGAAATAGACTGTATAGCCCCAGAAAAAATGCTTTATTCATCTTTTCACGTCCCCAATTCCCGCCAATTCCCTCCGCCAATTTCCCGCGTTATTTCTCCATCGCCGCGGCAACCATGGCCTGCACGTTCTCGATCTTTGCATTGGCCGGGATATCGCACCCTGACTGAAGAATGAATCCTTCGGGACCGATCTCCCTTATGAGTCTGCGGCTGTAGTTGTAGACCTCTTCGGGGCTTCCAAAGGCAAAAAGGGAGGCCGGAACATCACCCATCAGGCACATGTGACGCCCCAGGATGTCCTTGGCTCTAAAGATATCCGTGTCCCCGTCAAGGGCCATGATAATCTTTCCTTTTGGGAATTCACGAAACCTTCCCAGTTCCCGCTTCCAGTTGGAATCCAGATGAAGCAGGGGGATGAGGCCGGAGTCGAGCACCTCGTTTACGATACACCTGAAATACGGCCACACAAAGCGCTCCCACATCTCGGACGAGATCATGGACGGCGCTGTCCGCCATCCGCCCACCCAGGCCACTGGATATCCGCGTTCGAAATTTTTTTCCGCGGTGTTTCTTGCAAGATGAGGCACGATCTCGTCCATTACCGCCACGACCTTGTCGGGAATTTCGACAAGATCCATGAAGAACTTTTCGAGCGAACGCCCGCCACATAATAGCTCGAACGGCGACGTCACATCCCCGCCACTCAAGACCGGAACCCCCTGTTCCGCCCATAGGCCCAGAACGTCAATTCCTTCCTGGTTCTCGGGCAGCAGACCGGGCTCAGCATCGTCAAATACGCGACTGGAAAGAAATTCCTGGAAAAACGCTTTCCAGCCAATGTCCAGTATACGGTCGTAGTCCTCCCGCGTCATCAGTTCGCTTTCAAGCACCTGCCATATCTCGTCGGGCGGCAGGTCGATTCCGGGCACTCGGACCTTGGCACCGAAAGAATAACTCAGTCCATAGGGCGAAAAAGAACCGTAGTTGATGGCGTCCCCACCCCCGACACGCCTGAAGGCTTCGATCATGGTTTGCGTAACGCTGGCAGGCGTGCTGACGAACTCGGCCATGGGAGTGTCGGTAACGAGAGCAGCAAAACCGGCGTACTCCAAGACTACGGGAACTCTGTCAGGTCTTTCGAATGAGACGGCCCTCAGTATGCGAGTCTTGCGCTCTTCAAAAATGGAGGCAACATCCATTAATTTACTCCATACACTCTCCAGTCCGTCAGAGGTTTTACCTAACTGGCGCGGAGCTGGTAAATATATTTTTAATAGGTGTAATAATCTTTTTTGATCAGCCGCTCTTTCGCATCCTGGTAATGCTTTCGAATAGTTTGTTCCACTTTTTCGGGATTTTTTTCTTTAATAGCATTCAAAATTTGCCTGTGCTCCTTAATGGTGGCTTCAACCTGCTCTTTGGAGTAGAAAGTCTGAAGCCGCATTCGATAGTTCTGCAACCGGATGTTTTCCATATAGGGTTGGATTTCTACATTATCACAGGATATATTAGCTATTCTGCAATTACATCATTTTATACTTTTTTGATTAAATAGGCCTTTTGGCTTATGCCCAAATCTGTTTATGCTTTTGGCCAACTCTATCTCCTCGCCAGTTCCTGTTAGTGCTTATGAAATCATAAGTCTCAGGTCTCACCCCGCGGCCGGTCAATTCCGGATCCCACTAATTTTGCTAAAAGATGGCAGAAAATCACGGCAACGGCAAAGGGCACAGCCAGGCTGACCCACATGGTCGAGATGCCAAGAGCCTCGGTGGTCCTATGCCAGGTGCGGGCCAAAAAGCTATGGCTGTAGTAAAGCACTGGACCCAGAAAGATCACTACAGCCAAAGCTCGAAGCCAAAGTGCTGAGATGGCCCTGACCCGCCGGTCGTTGCGAGGCGGTTGGATCAGTCTGGGGTCCTGGTCCGCCCTGAAAGCCACTGTCGCGCCAAGTAGCCCGCCCCAGACCATACAGTAGCGGGCTGCCTCTGCGGTCCAGGGGGGTACTGCCTGAAAGATGTAACGGGCGACCACTTGGAATACCACTAAAACGAGCATGGCCGCGAAAAAAGCTGCCGCACTAAACTGGCAGAGGCGGTCGAGGGCGCAGCTAATATGGACAATAATTCGACGCATGGTCATTAATTACCGGTTGGCTTCAGCCGCGGTAACGAACATATTGACGATTTCCTTGGAAATAACCTTAGTATACACAGGTTGCGCCAATTTAGCGAACTGGGCGATCTCAGCGGGCGTATTTTCATAAACCTCGATTCCAGCCCCCTTTAGGGCCCCTATGCCACTCTTTTCCACCTTGGCCTGCCAGATCCGGTTGGCAGCATTGGCTTTGTTGGTGGCTTCATCAACAATAGCCCGCTCCTTCTTGCTTAATCCCCTGTACCATTCTTCTGAGCAGATCGAAACCCTGAGTGGCGCGCTGAGCTTGATGTCTGAGAAATATTTTAGAACCTCGGTGTGTTTAAACATGACCGGCACTATAGCCGGGTTCAGGTAGCCATCTGCCACCCCGGTCTGAAGGGAATTGTAAATCTCGGCCCAAGGGACGATAACCGTATTAGCGCCCCAGGCCTTGATGTATTGCGCTTGTGTCTTGTCCATAGCCCGGATACGGAGTCCTTTCACGTCAGAGGGCGTCTTCACCGGGCATTTGGTATTGGCCAGGCCACTAAAGGCCCCGACCGGGATCAAGGACAATACTCGAACGCCCTTCTTGCAGGTGCCAGCGTTCACCTTCTCCATCAAATCGCTGTTGGCGATGACACGATCCATGTGAGCCAGGGAGTCAAACATAAAGGGGAGGTTAAAACCCAAGATGGTCGAGTCGAGTTGGCCGGCTTTAGCGAGGTCGGAGCATGACACCTCCAGCAGGCCCTGAGTGACTTGGTCAAGCTTTTCTTCCTCTCCACCCAGGGCGTCGCGGGGATACATTTTAACCTTCATACCATTGGATTCAAGATAGTCGGCAAAGGTCTTAGCCCACACATATGTGCCGCTCCTTTCCAGATCCGGCGGGCTGTCCAGGGCGATCTTAATGCCGCCCGCCTGGGCCAGACTAACAAAGGCCAACACAAGCGCCAGGCCCGCAACCACAATCGAATTTAATTTTTTCTTTTTCATTTTTCCCTCCTTCTTAAGGTTAAAGGTTATATGAAGCCCATGTGCCTGGGTAAATAGAGCGATATCTCCGGTAACAGGATGATAACCAAAAGTACAAACACTTCAACCAGGACAAAAGGCAAGGTAGCGCCTGCCAGGCTCCAGTAATTCTCACCGGAAGTGCTCGAAACGATCATCAAACAGGCACCGAGTGGTGGGGTAACCAGGCCCATGGTTATGTTGAGGCAGAGCATGATACCTAAGTGTGTGGGATCAACGCCCTGGGCCACGCAGGTTGGTCCAAAAAGGGGCACCAGCAAGAACAGGGCCATGGGCGCATCCATGACCATCCCCGCTGCCAGGAAAACAAGATTGACTGCAAAAACAAACTTCAACCCGGTCAGGCCTGACTCGATCGCCAGGGCAGCAAGGCGCTGGGGCCATTGCTCCAGTGAACCGATCCATGCAGCACAGGCGGCCGCAGCCATGATAATGAAAATCATACCGCTCACCGAAGACGTGCGCTTCAGACACTCATAAAATGTCTGCCAACTCAATTTACCATAGAACCATCCGGCGCCAAGCGCGGCCACCACGGCCAGGCCGCCTGCTTCAGTAGGCGTGACTATACCAAAAACAATGCCACCAAGTATTATGATCGGCAGCATTAAGGCCGGTGCCGCATTACGCAAGCTGGACAGGAAAGGCGGCACCTTATAGCCCTTGCCTCCGGGATGATTCTGTCGGTGGGCGATAAAGCTGTTAGCAATGAGCAGTGCGGCTGCCAGGACCAGGCCTGGAATGATTCCTGCGGCGAAAAGGCCTCCGACCGAGGTCTGCATCAAGGCGCCGTAAAAGATGAGTATGATGCTTGGCGGAATGATTGGGCCTATTATAGAGGAAGCAACGGTAATCGCAGCGGCGTAACGGTTAGTGTATCCTTGCTGTCGCATGGCAGGGACCAATGTATTGGACAGTGCAGCCGCATCCGCCACGGCCGAGCCCGACACACCGGCGAAAAAGACGCTGGTCATAATATTGACATGACCCAGGCCGCCTTTGAAGCGGCCGACCATAGACATGGAAAAATCGACCAGAACCCTCGTAATGCCCAGCCGGTTCATGATCTCTCCGGTCATAATAAAGAGGGGCATGGCCATTAGGGCAAAGATGTCGAGTTGGCTAAAGATGCGCTGAGGCAGAATTGCCAAGTAGCGGAGGTTATCAGTTGCCCAAAAGGCGAGAACTCCAAGAGCGCCAACAATATATGCCAGCGCAGTTCCGGAGGCCAGAAATAAGATTGCTGATAGAACAATAATCCAGGTCACTGAATTTCCTCCTTGACCAGATGGCCTGCCTGCATGACCAATTGGATGTTGTCCGGATCGGTCAGTACATCTATCTCCGCCAGGGGGTCGCCTCTAACAGCTACAAGGTCGGCCAGTTTGCCCTCTTCTATGACACCCAACTCTTCCTCAAGCAGTAAGATTTTGGCCGCAGTTTGGGTGGCGGCCCTCAGTGCCTGTTCAGGTGAAAACCCGATCTCGGTCATGTGTTTGATCTCGTTGAGGTTTTCACCATGTCGATTAAGGGGAGTGCCAGCGTCGGTCCCCATGGCTATGGTGATTTCTGCCTCTTTGGCCATGACAATGCTTTTAAAATGTGACTTTTTGACCTGAGCTGTCTTTTCAACAGCCTCCTCAGGTACACCTGATTCGACCCCCCCGCGTAAGATATTTATGGGCGCGGAAAGGGTGGGAATGAGGGCCACATTTCTCTCAGCTAACAAGGCAATAGCCTCCTCATCAAGAAAGATGCCATGTTCAATACTATCTATACCCGCCCTAATAGCATTTTTTATGCCTTGTGTGCCCTGGGCATGGGCCGCCGTTATGCGGCCAGCCTTGTGTGCCTCTTCAACACCGGCGCGGAGTTCCTCTTCGGTCATCTGGGGTGACCCGGGCTCAGAACCGGGAGTTAGGACACCGCCGGTGGCCATGAGTTTGACCACATCGCACCCTGCCCTGATTTGCTCCCTGACCGCTTTACGAACTTCATGGGGGCCGTCGGCCTCCCGTCCGCCAATCTGCCAGCCATGACCGCCTGTCATGCATACTAATCTGCCGCTGGCCAGGATCCGTGGACCCGGAATAAGGCCGTTACGAACCGCATCCCTGATGGTTATATCAACGAACTCAATGCCGCCCATGTCACGCACGGTGGTAACCCCGGCCATCAGCGTATTACGGGCGAATTCGGACGCCTGGAGGGTCAACATGGGCAGGTTATATCGGCTAACAGCGGCCTCAGGGTTAGCGCTTCCATCCAGGCACAAGTGTACGTGACAGTCTATAAAGCCGGGCAATAACATTCGGTCGCATAGGTCAATCCGGTGAGCATCCACTGGAATTGAAGCATTGCCCTCAGCAACCCTGACGATTCGCTCCCCCTCCACGATGACGGTTCCCTTATCAAAGAAACGGCCATCCCCAACGAAAACTGGTCCGTTGACAAATGCAGTGATCATCATCTCTCTCTTTTTCACCATATCTGATTAATATGCTCAGCCAAGAGGATTATCGGTTTGTGGACGTCTCAAATAGCAAGATATGAAAGATAGTGCCTTCTCAAGCTAAGGTTATAAATCGCTCCGGTATCTGGAGACCTTTTTCTCGTCAATAACCACACCCAGACCCGGCGTCCGGGGCAATTCCATTTCCCCATTAACTATATTGAAAACCTCCTCTACTATGTCGTCTTCATAGTAAAGTGAACCGTATATTTCGGCTGCCGAAACTACATTGGGTGTGGCAGCGTAGAAATGTGCAGCCGCAGCCGTTCCCGGCGTAGTCTCAATACACCCGCCCAGGAAACAGGGCACGCCGGCAGCATCACAAAGGGCTGCAATTTTCTGAGAACGGTAAATACCGCCGCATTTTACAAGTTTGATGTTGACAATATCAGCAGATCCCAGCGCGATGCAATGCTGTGCGTCGTAAGGAGTATACATGCTCTCATCCACGGCAATGGGTGTGTCCAGATGCCTTGCCAACATCGCCATTCCATCAAGGTCCCAGCCAGGAAGAGGCTGTTCAATCCACTCCAAACCATACTCCTCCATACGGGAAAAGACGCGGACGGCCGTATCCCGATTGTACCCGCAGTTGCCATCAACACGGATTTTAACTCCCTCTCCAACCGCCTTTCTGACGGCCTTGACCCGTTCAATGTCCTGAAGAGGATCTTTCCCGATCTTTATTTTGACCGTATTATATCCTCTATTTACCATTTCTTTGGCAGTCTCAGATGCCTGGTCTGATGGGACAATATCAACGCCACAGATCAGGGGCACCCGCTGTACTCGGTTTCCTCCAATCAGGGCGTGAAGCGGTTGATCCGCAGCTTGGGCGATGAGGTCATGGGCGGCAAGGTCGATGCCGGTTTTGGC
>JAUVTM010000315.1 GCA_030601545.1 Syntrophobacterales bacterium | reverse complement strand
AGATAGTGTCCATCCGGAAACCCCCGATGGACATTAGCGAGTTTCCGAGCCAGAAACGAGCAATTTTTCGCAAGATCAAGGAAATCAAGGAATTGCGCGGAGACGTACCGTGGTACGTCGCACAAGAAATTCCGCAGATTGACAAAGAGATTGCGGAAAAGGGCCGTTTTCGGACGGAAACTAGATAGTGAGGGCATGTATGTACGCTGGTTATGACTGTTCTTTGATTCCCAATTTTTTCCTGGCTTCCTGAAGGTCACTCGGGTTGAAAAATTCCGGATAGTAATCCAGGGCTATTCTTTCCAAACTCAGGCCACCCTCTTTGTCAAGTTTATGGATAATTTCCTCATTTGCAGCTCTCAAACGCCACTGGACAAAAGGGATAAGTCTCAAATAATTACCTTCGAATTCGCGCCACTTGCCCAACCTTTTTGCTTCTGTCGGACCAACAATTCTCTCCAAGTCCTCTTCACACTTCCGGAGCAGTTCTTCTAGAGTTGGTTTGCCCCCGGTCATATGATTCTGTTGCCTGTCGACATACTCAGCCAATGCTTTCAAGATAAGTTTTTTCAAGGTGATGCCCTCGAGTGCTGCTGTGGCTTTTGCCTTGCGGTGCAGCTCTTGTGGAAAGGGTCTGATGGTGTACGCTGTATCCGCCATTTTTTCACCTCCAAGCTATATTTGCTACTTTAATAGTAAATGTAGCGTAAATAGTCAAGAGGAAAAACTATTTAATTACCAATAGGTTGTAAGTGTTGCGGTCTATCATAAAGGTTTCAGTGTTCCCCGCTGCCGCTTCGCTTCAGACGGGATTTCCGCTTCGCTCCAACACGTTTCAGCTTCTATGTTTCTTTTTCCTGACACCTGAAACCTGACACCTGAAACCTGGTTTCTGACACCTGACACCCGACACCTGAAACCTGGTTTCTGACACCCGACACCTTCAGATTTGGTGCTTGGAATTTTATATTTAGCAGTACTCCATTACTCCAGTTGCACCAGACTCTCTCAGAAAGACCGGTGCTGCGCAATAACTACAACACTGTTAAGTAAAAAACACCACAGCATAATACATTACAGGAAAAGCGAAGATCAGACTGTCGAGTCGATCCAATAGTCCGCCGTGTCCCGGGAGTATGCCACCGGCGTCTTTAACTTGACTGACCCTCTTCAGCATTGACTCCATCAGATCACCCACCTGACCCACCAATGCCAAGACAAAGCCTAAGGCCAAAAGGAAGCCAACGGTGGCCACATCTAGAGGCAACAACGTGCCGACCAACAGCGATATGGCCAAAGAGCTCAAGAGGCCACCAATGGCCCCTTCAACCGTTTTACCTGGACTGACAGCAGGCCAGAGCTTATGCCGCCCCCAGCGGTGGCCTACGTAATAGGCGCCGGTATCGCAGAAAAAGACGACAAAGAAAAGCAAGAAGATCCAGTGCCGTCCGGATGGCACTCGAAAAAGGAGGAGAACGTGGCTTATCAAAAAGGGGATGTAGAGCTGGGAAAAGACCATTGCTCCCAGGGAGGGTAGAACCTGTTCCTGTTTGGCATAAACAAAGAGGTGTACTGCCAAAGCAACAAAGACTACAGCAACGGTGGCCACGGTCAGGCCGAGGAGGCCTTTCCAGTAGGTTGCCAGCGGCAACAGCAGTCCCATGCTCCAGGTTAACATCCGCAGCCAAGCTTTGGTTCCAGCCAGCAGCAAGCGAGACAACTCCAGCAGTCCGCCGGCGGTAACCAGGAGTACGAGGGCCAGCAAAAGCCAGCCAGGTCCTATGGCAATAATCATCGCCAGTATGGGCAGACCTACTGCTGCGGTCAGCCAGCGATGCAAGTGGTGTTTGTCAGCGGTTTTGTTTTCCATGCCTTCTCCACACTCTTGCGACGGCAATTGGGCAAGGGAAGGGCTTTCCTCTCAACTATCCCGGACATTTCACGAATTGCCTGCTGCGACCGCGGATATGCGTGTCCTTCCGGGCGTCCTCGGGTATCGGACCCTGCGACGTACTGTTCAAGTACGCCTCGGATCCAATCCCCTGCGGTTGCCCGGTGGCACACTCTTCTCCACGGTCTCGCGACACCAATTCATGAAATATCCGGGCTATAGAAAAGTCAACATAGTATGAAACGTCTCTGGCATCAAGTCAGTTTTGATAACTGGCCTGCATTATTCACGAATCTTTAGGATTCGTGAATAAGCACCCGCAACAAATTGAAGATCTTTGTTGCGGGTTTCGACAGGGTGCTTCGCACCCGCTCAAGGCTAGCCCTGAGCGAAGGCCTGAAAAGGCCGCAGTC
>JAUVTM010000046.1 GCA_030601545.1 Syntrophobacterales bacterium | reverse complement strand
CCTGGCGGGGTGAATAGCCCGGTGCGCTCCTGCCGGGCGGTGGGCACACACCCCTTGTTTATCACGAGAGGACAGGGCTCGAAGATTTACGATGTGGACGGCAAAGCTTACATCGATTACGTGGGCTCCTGGGGACCCCTGATCTTGGGACATGCTCATCCAGAGGTGGTGGCGGCTGTAAAGGCAGCAGCTGAGCAGGGGACCAGCTTTGGCATTCCCACCACCCGGGAAGTTGAGCTGGCCCGGATGATTATCCAGCTTGTTCCTTCCATGGAGATGGTGCGCATGGTTAATTCCGGTACCGAGGCCACCATGAGCGGAATCCGGTTAGCCCGAGGCTACACGGGGAGAAACAAGATCATCAAGTTTGACGGCTGCTACCATGGTCATGCGGACACACTTTTAATAAAAGCGGGTTCAGGTGTCGCGACCCTCGGTATTCCGGGCAGTGCAGGAGTTCCCCCAGATTTCGTCCGCTACACCCTGTCCCTGAGGTTCAACGACCTGGACCAGGTGGCAGCTGTGATGCAGGAGCAGGGGGATGATGTGGCCGCCATCATAGTCGAACCGGTAGCAGGAAATATGGGGGTCGTACCACCTAAGCCGGGTTTTCTCGAAGGGCTCAGACACTGGTGTGATGAAACCGGGGCCTTGCTCATTTTTGACGAGGTAATGACCGGTTTCCGAGTGGCGTTGGGGGGAGCGCAGGATCTGTACTCTGTGCGGCCGGACCTCACCTGTCTTGGAAAAGTTATTGGCGGTGGACTACCTGTGGGAGCTTATGGTGGACGCAAGGACGTTATGAGCAAAGTGGCTCCACTAGGGGAGGTTTATCAAGCCGGTACCCTCTCAGGCAACCCACTGGCTATGAGCGCTGGCTTGACAACTTTGAAGCTGCTGAGCGAGCCAGGTGTGTATGATCAGCTCGAGGAGCGGTCCAGCTACCTCTTTGATGAGATGAGTCGGCTGGCAGCCAAGCACAATGTGACCTCCACTGTGAATAGAGTTGGTTCCATGGGCTGTCTTTTTTTTACTGACCAGACCGTAGTGGATTTTGACACTGCCCAAACCACGGACACCCAAAGATTTGCCCACATGTTTTGCGCGATGTTAGAGCGGGGGGTATATCTGGCTCCTTCCCAATTTGAGGCTGCCTTTGTCAGTCTGGCCCATGATAAAGAGGATATAGATAAGACATTAGAGGCAGCGGACGAGGTATTCAAACAGATGTAATCCAGTAGATAGCCGACACAACTGGATAGCGAGACGGGGATTAGAGGTCAGAGATCAGACGACAGCAGGCAGATTGCAGCTGGCTTTTCGTCAGTTGTCCGTGGTCCGTAGTCCGTTGCCATCAAAGTATGGTGCGAAAAGTAAGGGCCAGAATTAAGAACTCAGTAGGGCAGGCGTCTCTGCCTGCCAAAGAGTGATCCCCAGACAAGCATCCAGAATCTAGTATCCAGAATGCTAAATCCGCAATCCGAAATAGTCCAGCTCCATGCCCTATGCCCAATGACCTCCCGTCTCGTAGCGCAGAACGTAGCGTTTTGCGCCTTGCTCGCGAACGAAATTCTTTTCACAAAAAAGCGTTGACTTTGCCAGGGGGCTGTGGTACGTGGTACGTGAAGTTTTACACGAACTCAAATTCTGCCTTTTGGCAGTCTTTATTCGTGGGCAGGGGGCCGGGCCAGAAGGAGAGAGGTGGCCTTCATGAAAGAAGACACCAGAAAGGCTCTCAAGTTGGCCGGGCTCGCCAGCACTCTGGGACTCACCATTGTCATTGCCACCTTCATCGGCCTGGCTTTGGGACTCTGGTTAGACAGAGTGTTTGATACCAGCCCGTGGCTTACCGTTATTTTTCTCATACTCGGTATTATTGCAGGATTTCGTAATTTCTACCGCTTTATGTCAAAGCGGGCCAAGGAGTGAGGGTCATTTCTGGCCCGGCCACTATGTTGATAAAAGACGAGGCCCTTCTCAAGAGAATCGAACAATTCAACTGGGTCCTTCTGGCGCTTCTTACAACTGGCAGTTTCGTTTTCTTTTCCCGAAAGTTCGCACTTGGGGTACTGGTCGGGGGAATATTGGCTATCGCCAATTTCTACCTGATGAAACGGAGCCTGCTGAAAGCCCTCGATCCGCAAAGAGAAGGGAAAACCCGGTTTGTATATTTGTTGAAGTACTACCTGCGCTTTGCGGCTCTGGGCCTTATTATCACGTTGTTGGTGATCAAGGGGTGGGTAAGCCCCTTTGGCATGCTGTTAGGCTTATCGATAATCGTACTTGGTATTGCGCTGGTAGGTGTTGAGCAGGCGCGAAAACTCTTTTTCAAGGGGGTAGTCTAGGCCATGGAACACCCGATTATCTTTCTCAATCTTCTTTTTGAAAAACTTGGTCTGCCTATCGTCCACGATTTTACCCATGCGCACACCTTTTTGGAGAAAATACTCCTACCTTACGTCACCTATACGTGGTTGATCATGATCTCTCTGGTGATTTTGGTCAAACTTACAGTTCGCCGCATAGAACTCGTTCCCCGGGGAGGCCAGAACGTCTTCGAGGTTGTGATTTCCGCTATCGAAGAGTTTATGGTGGGGGTTACCGGTGAAGAAGGTCGTTACCTGTTCCCACTAATCGGCACCCTGGCCTTCTTCATTTTGATCAGCAATTACATGGGAATGATCCCGGGTTTCTTTGGCCCCACCGCCAATGTCAACACCACCGCGGCGTGCGCCATTATTGTGGTTGTTTACACTCACGTAATCGGAGTCAAGTTCCACGGACTTAAATACATAAAGCATTTCATGGGCCCGATTTGGTGGCTTTCGCCCCTTATCTTCGTGGTGGAGGTGATCGGTCACATTGCCCGTATTCTCAGCCTTTCCATCCGTCTTTTCGGCAACATCTTCGGCGAAGAACTGGTGCTCGCCATCCTTATGGTCCTCGCGGGGTTGTATCTGGCGCCTCTGCCGATTATGTTCCTGGGTCTGTTTACCGGTGGCGTGCAAGCCTTTATCTTTGTCTTGCTTTCCTCGATGTACTTTGCTGGAGCCCTTGAGCACGCTCACTAAAGACTCACGTTGAGCCAATTAATTGGCCGACGTTTGGAACCTGGCAACACCAGAAGCTTGGGAAGAAGGTCCTAGTTAGGAAGAAGGCCATACAATAAATACAAACAAGGAGGGCTGTTTGATGAAGAGTAAAGTTCTGTTTCTGACAATGGTGCTGGTTCTGGGTTTCGCCGCGGTAGCGTTCGCGTATGAGGCGACAGAAGCCGAGAAGGTCATGGGTCTCAGTTTCTTCCTGTACTCCGCTGTGGCAGCTGGCTTCGCCATTGCCATCTCATCCATTGGTTGTGGTCTGGCCCAGGGAATCTCCATCAAGAGTTCCGTGGAAGGCGTGGCCCGCAATCCCGAGGCTTCAGGAAAGATCACCGTGACTATGATGATCGGTCTGGCGATGATCGAATCTCTCTGTATTTATACTTTGGTTATCTGCCTGATCCTCATTTATGCTAACCCGGTGTCCAAGCTCATCCAGGGTTTTGTGGGGCTCGTTGCCCACTAGCAACCAAGCTTTGTACAGACCATCGGGGGATTGCCCGAAGAGTTGGGCAATCCCCCGGTCGCCTTAAATCAAGCTCGGCTTGGCTGCCGATATTACAACAGGATTGTGAGGCTATGAAGTTTGCCAAGATTCCCATGGCCACCATCAACCGGCTATCTATCTACCTGAGGAATCTCGACGAGTTGATGGTTAACGATGTTGAGGTGATTTCCTCGGAACGGTTGGCCAAACAGTGTGGGGTAAATCCAGCACAGATACGTAAAGATCTCGCTTACTTTGGTGAATTCGGTGTAAGAGGAGTTGGCTACCGAGTCAAGGACCTCTACTCTCACATTCAAGAGATACTTGGCCTCGATCGCCCGTGGAATATGGCGCTTTTCGGAGTGGGTAACTTGGGTTCAGCTCTTATCCGCCACGCCAACTTTCTCAAGCACGGATACCGGTTTGTGGCTGCCTTTGATGTGGATTCTGAAAAAATCGACAAGACGCTACCCAACGGCCTCGTCATCGAGCACATAGACCGGTTTGAGGAAGTGGTAAAAGAAAGAAATGTGGAAATGGGCATCATCGCTGTGCCGCCCACGAGCGCCCAAAGTGTCGCAAACCAGCTTATCCTTGCGGGAATCAACGGGATTCTGAACTTCTCTCCTGTTCAGATTCAGGTCCCTGACTGCTGTCGAGTGGAGAACGTAGACTTCTCGATCAAGCTAGACAATCTCGCCTACCATATTTCTTCGACAACCACCTGAGGGTCGAGACTACAGATCTACGGTGTGGAGTGACCGTGAAGATGGTCGTGCCACGCGTAGCGCAGGCGCTTGCGCCGCGTGCCGGGCAACCGCATGTTGTATTGGCGGTTTCACCAACGCTCCTTTGGGCTTTTAGCCAAATCTGGCGATTTAACAAAGCTCAAGTGATGTAAACTATCTCAGCTAAGTTGTTGTAGTTAAAGGCTTTGCCCGCTTTCCTTCACCTTTGGCATCTTTCCTGCCTAGGCAAGGAGATGTAGCGTTTACAGCTCCTTGTCTTGCTCTACACCATATATCACTTGCCCCCATCAGCCATTCGCGCCCGGTTTGCTGGGGGCTTTTCTCAAATTACCTGTTTGTCTTATTGTGCGTTACGTAGTCGGGATACTGCAGGAAAAAACCACTGACAACAAAGAAGGTGATTTGTGAGTAATGAAAAGCGTGACTATCCCAGAGCTGAAATAAAATGGCCGGCTGTGATAAAGACCGGTCAAGGGACTATGGATGGGGTAACATCAAATGTTACCCCAAATGGAGTCTTCATCCATTGTCAAAAACCGTTAAGGCTCAATGAAGTCTTTGAATTGACCATAAATATTCCCAACTCCGACCAGACCTTGACAGCTAAAGCGGAAGTGACGTGGTCGAATAGGTGGGGCCCTGATGATGAAATTTCACCGCGTGGCATGGGTGTTAGATTTGTGAAGATTTCCAGTGAGGCCCGAAAATTCATCGCCAGAGCAGCCTTGAATTATCTTAAATCGGAAGAGATAGCGCCTGAGTTGCTGCAGACCCTGCAGACTTTGGTCATAGATGTCGACGAGGTTAAGGCAGGCTTCGCTTGAGAAGCCAACTAGTATGATTTTAGATTTGTCCTGCGGACTCCCACCCTTCGGGCGGGTTCCCGGTTTAAGAATGCAGATTTTAGATTGAAGAGCTTAGTACCTCGCCGTAGGGAATGCATGCAGCCTCAATCTGCAATCTACAATCTGAAATCGTAAATCAAAATCCCTCTAGTCCTGGATTCCTTACTTTAATGTTTTCTTAAGATACCGTCCTGTATGCGATTCAGGAATTTGGGCGATCTCCTCAGGTGTTCCGGTACCGACAATCTTGCCTCCCTCTGTCCCACCTTCAGGTCCAAGGTCGATTACAAAGTCTGCGGTCTTGATAACATCCAAGTGATGTTCAATGACTACGATCGTATTGCCGGCGTCCACCAAGCGATTGAGAACATAGAGCAGCTTCTTAATGTCGTCGAAATGCAGACCAGTGGTGGGCTCATCCAGGAGATACAGGGTTTTGCCACTGCTGCGCTTGCTCAGTTCTCGAGCCAGTTTGATTCTCTGCGCTTCACCGCCTGATAGTGTTGTGGCTGGTTGTCCGAGTCTGAGATAGCCGAGCCCAACTTCATCCAAGATGGAGAGCTTATCTTTAATGAGAGGTATGTTGCCGAAAAAACGGTGGGCCTCGTTCATGGTCATGTCCAACATTTGAGCGATATTTTTCCCCTTATAGATTATTTCCAAGGTGTCTCGGTTGAAACGAAGACCTTTGCAATCATCGCAGGTAACATACACGTCAGGCAAAAAGTGCATTTCGACTTTGAGAATACCTTGGCCAGCACATGCTTCACAGCGGCCGCCCTTGACATTAAAACTGAAACGGCCGGCCCTGTATCCCCGTGTCCGAGCCTCTGGCACCTGCGCCAGCAGGTTTCGGACCTGGGTAAAGATCCCGGTATAGGTGGCCGGGTTAGATCTGGGGGTGCGACCGATAGCGGACTGGTCAATATGAACAACCTTGTCTAGTGCCTCGAGTCCTCGAAGGCGACGGTGAGTCCCAGGAAATTCCCGGGCACGGTGCAACAGCTTTGCAGCGGCGCGATAGAGGGTGTCCAAAATGAGCGTGCTCTTACCCGAGCCGGACACACCGGTCACACATGTGAACAGACCGATTGGGATTGATGCGGTGATATTTTGCAGGTTGTTGGCGCCGGCCCCTTCAATGGTAAGAAAGCCGCGCCCGGGACTACGCCTGCCTGCCGGCACAGAGATGCTCAAACTGCCAGAGAGGTATTGCCCTGTTAATGAGTCGGCATGCTGAAGAAGTAAAGCCGGCTTGCCGCTGAAAACGAGATGCCCACCCTGATCACCCGCACCAGGGCCAACATCAACTACATGATCCGCGGTCATAATGGTCTCGGCGTCGTGCTCAACAATCACTACGGTGTTTCCCTGATCGCGAAGTGCTTTGAGCGTGTCCAGTAGCCGCTGGTTGTCACGCTGATGTAGACCAATGCTCGGCTCATCCAGGATATAGAGCACTCCCACAAGTCTGGAGCCTATCTGGGTGGCAAGACGGAGACGCTGGGCCTCTCCTCCTGACAGGGTAGTGGAGGCCCGGTCCAGACTAAGGTAGGAAAGCCCTACCTGGCTCAAGAACTCCAGCCGCTGGCTGACCTGGCTCAGTAACTGCTCAGCCACAGGTCTCTGTTGGGGTGCAAAACCAAGGTTATCTATCCACCCATTCAATTGGGCGATATCCAGGCTACTCACCTGGTAGATGTTCATATCGGCAATGGTGACGGCCAGAGATTCCGGCCGTAGCCTTGCTCCCTGGCAGGTGCGGCAAATCCCCTTGGCAAGATAAGTGAATAATTGCTCCCGCTCATCGCTGCCTTGTTGACGCCAGTCAGGTACCACAAGTTCAGGATCAAATCTTTCCATGATTCCAAGCCCTGAGCACTCAGGGCAGGCACCGAGGGCATTGTTGAAACTGAAAAGTTGGGGAGAGAGCCCCGGCATTCTCACGTTGCAGGAATGGCAAAGAGGCTGGTCACTGAAATCCAGCTCCTCGCCGTCAACGATAGCCACTCGAGTTCTGCCCTCCCCGGTTCGGAGAGCAAGTTCCATGGAATCTGTGGCCCGCCGTATAGCGTCAGCCCGTACCACAAGCCTGTCGACCACCACCTCAATGCGAGAGGTCACATCACTGGATAGCTGAATCTGCTCGTCGAGATTAAAAACAGTACCATCCACGCGGACCCTGACAAATCCTTCACGGCGGAGCCGGCTCAAAAGACGTTTTGGCTGATCGCGATCGTGGTGCTCCAGTGGTGCCAGGACAAGAATCCTGGTACCCTCGGGAAGTTCAAGAACGGAGTCCACCATCTGCTGAATGGTCATGGCCTGGATCTTTTCACCGCAGCCAAGACAGTGCGGCTGTCCCACCCTGGCGAAAAGAACCCTGAGGTAGTCGTAGATTTCGGTTATAGTCCCAACGGTGGAGCGGGGGTTCCTACCGGCAGTTTTTTGCTCAATGGCAATAGCCGGACTCAGACCTTCGATTGAATCTACATCAGGCCGGTCCATTCTCTCCAAAAACTGGCGGGCGTATGAGGAGAGGGATTCCACATAGCGTCTCTGACCTTCGGCATAAAGGGTGTCGAAAGCGAGCGAGGATTTGCCTGAGCCACTGACCCCGGTGATTACCACCAGGTTATCCCGGGGAATGGCGACATTAATATTTTTGAGGTTGTGCTGTCGTGCACCGAGAACTACGATCTCATTCATTTTTTATTTCTTCGCGCTCGCTGCGCTCCAATTTCGCGCACTTCTGCAGATTACGTTGACGAGGCTGCTTCCCGTCTGCTTTGCAAAGAGCACTCGCACGTTAAAAACAGAAGTCCCGCTGCGGCCGAGAGAATAGAGCCCAAAAGGATCCCCAGCTTGGAGTAGTTGAGTAGATCTGGTGAGACGAAGGAGAGGTTGGAGACGAACAACGACATGGTAAACCCGATTCCCCCGAGCATGCCGGCTCCGATGATATGCGACCACCTGACTCCGGCTGGGAGTACCGCTATGTTTGTTTTGACAGCAAGAAAGGAAAACAAGGTAACGCCCACCGGTTTTCCAACCAGCAGCCCCAAGGCGATACCAATGGTGAGGGGCTGAGCGAGGACACTGGCGACGTTTATTCCCTTGAGAGACAGTCCGGCGTTGGCAAAGGCGAAGACTGGCAAGAGCACGAAAGCAATCCAGGGATGTAAGTAGTGCTCCATCCTCTGCAAAGGAGTTTCTACGTCATGACAGGCTAGTTCCAGTGCGTGTACGGCATTGAGATGACCTTGGTTCAAGAGGATTGAATAACCGCAGCTCTGTTCCTCACACTGGAACTCATCCAGGATTTCGCTGACTTTCTTGACGAATCGATCAGTGTCATATTTGCCCCGAGCCGGAATGAACATGGCGACCACAAATCCTGCCACAGTGGGGTGAACTCCAGAGCCGAGCACAGCAATCCAAATGCCAAGACCAAGAAGGGCATAGAGGAGCGTCCACCTGATCCAAAGGAGATTGGCGACAATAAGTCCCAGGACGAAAAAAATGCAGATAATGAGGTAGCCCCAGACGATTTGCTTGGTGTAGAAGAAAGCGATGATAATTACTGCACCCAGGTCGTCGGCAATGGCAAAAGCAGAAAGAAAGACTCTGAGGCCGACGGGCAGTTTCCTGCCGAATACGGCAATGGCCCCCAAAGCGAAGGCGATATCGGTGGCCATTGGTATGCCCCAACCATTTGCCGTGGCAGTACCACGATTGAGTAAAAAATAGATAGCGCCCGGTAGGAGCATTCCACCCAGGGCAGCAGCAACAGGGAGAAGAGCACTCTTGGGGGACGAAAGCTCGCCCACGAGAATTTCCCTTTTGATCTCCAAGCCCACGACAAAAATAAAGAAGGTCATGAGGCCGTCGTTTATCCAGTGGACGAGTGACTTGGTGATTAGGTGATCACCCAGTGCCAGGGTGAAATCTGTATGCAGAAGGTGGTGGTAAGCAGGGGCAAATGAGGAATTGGCCCAGGCCACTGCAAGCAGGCTGGCCAGGAGCAACAGCACACTGCTGGAAGCCTCTTTCTTGAAGAAGGATTCTGCGGGCCGGACAATATAGTCCGCCACGAGGGTGGTCGGTAATGATTTAAAGTTGTTGAGCATTATTCAAATGAGGCGGAGTTCACCGGAGATTGTCACTATTTATTCAACATAGAAAACCTGGTCCTTGGGACCAGTGTATGTATGATTTATGATTGCAGATTGTAGATTGCAGATTGAGGCGTATGCATTTCTTACGGGGAGGTATTGAGCTTTTAAATCTGAAATCTGCATTCTCAAATCTAAAATCGCCGGGTCCTTTGGGCCCGGATTCTTTGCTCTGGCCCAAGTCCGCGGTAGGGTTTAGACATGTGAAATAATAAGACCGATGGCGCAGTCGCGGAGTTGAGGAAACTGGCCTCAGGGTTAGGACGTCTTGAGTTTAAGATTTTCAATGATAGTGTTTGCGGCGTCCTCAACGGTAGTCTTCCCCATGTCGATAACCAAGTCGTAGAGAGAAGCGTCATTCCAGTCTACCTTGAAATAGTGCTTGATCAGGCTTTTTGAATCCTTTTCTTCTCTGTCGATGTGGTATTTGGCTGCTTTTTGGTCTATATTGAAACGCTCCATGATGGTGTCAATTTTTCCTTTCTCATCTTTGATCAGCCGAACATGAAGCACGTCGGGTTTATCCCGCAAAAGACACATCCCACCCCAGCCGAGAATAATAGCATTCCTGTCCTCATAAACATCTTCTACCAATTTCTTGACGGTTTTGAAGTAGCTCTCGTCGTCCAGGCAGCCGCGCTCGCGATCAACCACCTTTTGTATCAGCGAACAAGTATACCGATCCACGAAACGCAGAAGACGCGATTGCGCATCCTGAAGAAACGCCTCAGCTTCGCCTTCAGAGATACGTAGCTCCCTGGCAATCTTCGCCACTAACTGTTTACCGATGTATTCCCAACCCAGTTTTTTCGCCAAAAGAGATGCCACTTCTTCGCTATCCACACCACATTCCCTGCTGATTGTAATGACTGACATCAAGTCCTCCTCGTTGGCATTTTCAGATTCGCATTGGTTCTACAGATGCTCAGAGTCTGCAACCCTGGAATAATACTCCAGTCCCTCCAGTTTGTCTAGATAGGAAGCAACGCGCTGAGCGCATAGCGCATAGCGTCAGTTGTCCTTATTTCGCCGCCTCGCCCATCTTTACGGAAACTAGATGTAGGGTGGGCACCGCCCACCAATAAATCGGTGTGCATTGCCCACCCTACATATTAGTGCCAGTACATAGTGTATTTCCTGCTAAAATCCCGCCGCAACAGCCTTGGCCTGCTCTCTGGCTGCTTCCATAATCTTTTCCTTATCTTCAGGAGATACCAGGGTTGGCTCGACAAGTATGGTCTGAAAGTCACTGAATCCAATGAATGCCAGGATATGCTCCA
>JAUVTM010000289.1 GCA_030601545.1 Syntrophobacterales bacterium | reverse complement strand
CACCTGAACAATGATGAAGAGTTATATCCTATTGGTTTTATGACGCTTTCCAGCCTTTCTGCTTCTTGGCACCACTTTCGCAAACAGAGAAAATATTCACTACAACTACACGTGCACTGCTGTTTTCAGCATGGGTGTTTGCGGGGGACTATATGTTGAATGAGCGCCCGAGCGAAAGATGCGGAGGTTGCATCTGGTGGTATGAAGGTCCTCTCCTGTGTGAGGGATGTCCTAACAACCCGGATACAAAAGGAAAGAAGGCGGGAGGTAGATAATGGCTGATCTTGACAAGGAACTGAAGCCCTGTCCGTTTTGCCAGACCAAAGAGAACGGAGATGGCAAAATCCGGATGCGTATTGCCGAGAGTTCTGAGGGTTCTGAGGGTTATTTCGCAGTGGTCTGTTGGTGTGGCGGCTCAGGCCCCATAATGGAGAGTGAAAGGAAGGCTACAGAGGCATGGAATGCAAGAGGTCCTGATGACCGACAACTGGTTCAGTACCCCTTCGAATCTTCAAAGTGCACTAATCCAGTTGGCTTCAAGGGGAATCTGAAGTCAGTGGCTCTGCCTACTATCCTGCAAATCTTATCAACTGATAACAGAACCGGGGTGCTGCACTTTGAACAGGGCCAGGCAGTCATAGCCATTTGCCTTAAAGACGGCAAAATTGTTGCGGCTAGCGGCAGAAAGGGACAGCGGCTGGGGCAAATCCTCTATGATAGAGGACTGATTTCCGAAGAACAGTTGGAGGAGGCCCTGGAGAAGACCAAGGAAGAAAAAAAGCGATTAGGGGAGGTGTTGCTGGATCTGGGGTACATAAATGAAGACAGCCTGAAAAAATTGATCCGCTACCAGATCCAGGAGGCAGTGTTGGACATCTCCCTTTGGGTGGAAGGGGATTTTGAGTATAGAGATTGTCAGATGGAATTCGACGAAAGAGGTGTCGACGACATCAGTACCATGAGGATAGTTCTAGAAGCAGCTGCAAGAAAAGATGAATGGGCTGCAGCGTAACATTATTCCGCCCTCGGAAACATATATAAAAACTCAATTTTCCTCAGCGTGCTAAAGTTTGAGATCGCCATCAGCAACCTGTTGAACCTGGTCGCAGTCCAGCAAGGTTACCTGGTCTCGATCAACCGCCACGACACCGTGTTGCTGGAGCTTTTTGAAAGTCCGGGAGAGGGTTTCGCTGACTGTCCCCAGCCTTGCAGCCAGGGCGCTCTTGGTGGTTTCAAGCTGGACGCTGACGCCGTCGACAACTTCCCCGTGTTCATCCTGGGCTCGTGTCAGCAAATGGCGGCAAAGCCGAGCGGCAACTTCTCGGAGGGAGAGGTCTTCAATTTTCTGGTTCAGGGATTGCAGGAGGGCCGCCATGGTGGCGATCATATTGAGGGCCAGCTGTGGACTACTCTGGATGAGATTGCGGAAGTCGTTGGCGTCAAAGTAAACAAGTTCGCATTGACTCATGCATTCCGCGAAGACAGGGTAGGTGAGCCCGGAGAAGGCGGCTGCCTCGGCAAATGTTTGCCGGCGGCGTACCACTCGTAGAATGTATTCTTTGCCATCGGCAGAGACCTTATAAAGTTTGATCTTCCCCTGGAGCAGTACGTAGAATCCAGTTGCTCGATCACCGGCAGCAAAAAGAATTTCACCGTTGTCAATCTGACGCATCCGAGCAATCCCTAACAGAGCAGCCAGATCGTCAGCTTCCAGGCGAGAAAACAAGTCGGCCTTTTTGAGTTCTTCAATAAGCTGATCTTTTTCCATATCTTGATCCCCCTGCCCCAAATCCTATCTGGCCGATGATTTGAGAAAACGCGCTATAATTTCAAGTGCCTTGTCAATATCAGAGGTGGTTACATCCATATGAGTTACGGCGCGAACGCTGGTGGGGCCGAAGGGAATCATAAGAACTCCCTCTGTAGCCAGTTTATCTGTAAAACTGTCTGCATCCAGACCGGTGCCAGCCACATCGAAGATGGCAATGTTGGTTACCACTTGTTTGGGCTCAATCTGAATTCCGTCCATGTGAGCAAGTTCGAAGGCCAGCCTCCTGGCGTTTTCATGATCTTCCTCCAACCGCTCCACATGATGGTCAAGTGCGTAGAGACAAGCCGCAGCCAGGATGCCAACCTGGCGCATACCGCCTCCAAACATTTTGCGGAAGCGCCGGGCTTCAGCGATGAAGTCCGCGGAACCGCAAAGTACCGAACCCACGGGTGCCCCCAGTCCTTTCGAGAAACAGATGGAAACGGAATCCACCCCGCTGGACAACTCTTTTACCGTGGTTCCAGCAGCTAGAGCAGCATTAAAGAGCCGAGCGCCATCAAGGTGCACTTTCATGTTTTGGCTAGAGACCAGTTTTGTTATGGAGGTCGTTCTCTCTACCGTATAGATAGTCCCGCCGCCCCTGTTGTGAGTATTTTCCAAGCAAAGAAGTCGCGATGGAGGTTGATGGATGTCTGGAGGTCTGATGGCGGCCCCTATGGCTTCAGGCGACAAGATGCCATTGTCTCCTTGCAGGCATTGAAACTGGCCACCGGCGATTACCGCCGTGGCCGCACACTCATAGTAATAGATGTGTGCATCCTGATCGATTAAGATTTCATCGCCTGGTTGAATATGGGTCTTG
>JAUVTM010000109.1 GCA_030601545.1 Syntrophobacterales bacterium | reverse complement strand
CTTGGATATGGCCGTCCTTCCGGGGGTCCTCGGGTGTCGGACCCCGCGACGTACTGTTAAAGTACGCCTCGGGTCCAACCCCCTGCGGTTACCCGGTGGCACAGCCATCTTCGCGGCCTCGCGACGACAATTCATGAAATATCCAAGCTAAGTGAGGGTGATTTTATCCATGCCAGAGAAAATCCTAGGAATTGATATCGGCGGCAGCGGGATCAAAGTGGTCCAGGTAACCCGTGGCTTCAGAACAAGTCAGGTGTCAGGGTATGCCAGGGCCAGGTTGCCTGCAGATGCAGATCCCTCTCAAGTGGCCAGTACACTGGCGGATCTCATTGCCGAAGAGAATCTTGAAAGCGATCGCTATATGGTGGCACTGGGCACCCACGAGGCGTTTCTGCGGCGGCTTCGTTTCCCCTTTTCCAATCAACGCAAGATTTCCCAGGTAATCCAGTTCGAAATGGAGCCTGACCTGCCTTTGGCCCTTGATGAGGTTCAGGTGGACTTTGTCACCACGGAATCCCGGCAAGCCGGCTCCCAAGGTGTACTGGCAGCAGCTCTACCCAAAAGTGTTTTGGATCCTTTGCTCGCCGCGCTCAAGGAAGTAGGCGTCGAGCCTGAGGTGGTTGACCTGGACGGAAGCGGTTTGACTTTTATTGCTCGCGAACTGAAAGCTCACCTCCCAGAGCGGGCTGTGATTTTGGATATCGGTCATCACAAAACCAATCTGCTGTACCAACACCGGGGTGTGGACACTTATCTGCGCTCACTTATGATCGGTTGTGCTCACTTCTCCAGAAAGGTTGCTGAAGTCCTGGGGATGTCAATGGATGAGGGTATGGAGCGTCTCCTTGCCATTGGGATTGATGAGGAAGCAACATCACCCGAGCACATTTCCATTCGTGAAGCTATGATGGACGAGGTTGAGTCACTGGCTCGTGAAATAGAATTCTCATTGACGGCAGCCCAGGTGCAGGAACGAGAATTGTGGCCGGAGTTGGTGATTTTGAGCGGTGGCGGCTCCCTCATAGAAGGCTTGGCGGCAGCTTTGGAAAAGGCTCTCGGGGTGGACGTACGCTGCCTGAATGACCTGGAGGAGCTGGCTTTACTCGGCCAATTTGGCGACCAATTCACGGCTGCACCTTTATTTTCGGTGGCAGCTGGCTTGGCTCTTAAAGGTACAAGTCGGAGGATGGGGTTCAACTTCCAGGCTGAAGAGGTGGGTAGCCAAAACCCGTTGGTCAAGTGGAGACAGCAGTTGAGTTACGCTTTAGTGGCCTGTGCGCTTGTGGCTTTTGGCTGGCTCGGCTCGGTGGGGGTGGATATTTATACCAAGAAGCAAAGGCTAGCCAGTCTCAACCAGGGTGTTGAGGAGGTGTTTCGCCGCACTGTACCCGAATTCAAGGGATCTGTTCAGTCGTCGCAGTACGCCAGTATTGTCAAAACCAAGATAAACGAACTGGGTCAGTCGGTAGCTCTTTTTGGTGAGGAAGGTGGCTATCATTCGGCCGTGGAGTTACTGCGGATTATCAGTAAAGCAATCCCGGCGGACCTTAATGTGACCATAAGCCTTCTGACAGTAGACAATCAGCGTGTCCGGTTGAGTGGGCAAGCAGACGCTTTCAACACCGTTGATGGAGTGAAAAACCGGCTGACGGCGTTGGACAATTTTGACAAGGTGGCTATCACTGGTGCGAAAGCGGCCAAAGACGGTAAGGGGGTGCAGTTCGGCTTGGAACTGAACCGCCATCAGCTCACCGGGGAAGGTTCATGACAGGGATCAATCAAAGACAACTGATCTGGATTGCGGCTACCGTGGTGGTAATCCTTGCGGTGAGCCAGTGGCTGATACGCCCCATTTTCAGACAAAAAGCGAAGTTAGCGACAAACATCCAACGGAGCGAAAAGCGTTTACAGGAACTAGTCCGTCTGGAGCAGCTGTACCGGAAAATGCAGGCAGAAAATGCTCGAGTTGAGAAGAACTTGCGCAATCGGAAGCAGGATTTTACCTTATTTGCCTTTCTGGAGGGGCTGGCCGGCCGCGATGGGATAAAACGGCAGATCGAATTCATGCGGCCGTCTGTGAAATCACTCGGTGACATGCACCAGGAAGAACAGGTTGAAATGCGGCTTAAGGGGGTGTCACTGGACCGGCTGATACCCTACCTCTACCATATTGAGGCGGCACCAGAACAAGTGCGCATCAGGAGACTTACTATCCGGCCACAACAGCGAGATAAGTCTCAGCTGGAAGTGAACCTGGTGGTGGTAACTCGTAAATTGCGCAAAGCACCCCGGGTGATGGGCAGCAAGGAGGCGTAGGTAGATTTAAGATTGTAGATTTGGGATTGCGGATTTCGGAAGTAGCACTGATCGTCATACCGGACGAGGCGAAGCCGAGATCCGGTATCCAGAAATGATAGTTTTTTTCTAGATTCCGGATATCCCGACGGCCTCGGGATTCCGGAATGACGGGGTCGACGGTCGCACCCGGCAACTTGAGTTTTGACACAACCTAGAATGCGCTAAAAGATACTTAGGGCGGGAATTACCCCGCCCGTTGAGGTTTATAGGTCGGCTCTTGAGCATGAAGCGCGTAGTGACAAAGAGAGCGTTGGGCTATTTTCTCTGGGGGTTTGTTTTTGCCGGGATCCTCATCGTGTGGAAGTTTCCTTACCAGAGCTTGCAAGAAAGGTTGGTTGCGATTGCCAATGCGCAGTTGGGTGTGAGGTTTGAGATCACCGATATGTCCCCTACCTTTCCACCCGGATTGAAGCTGGCAAAATGTGCTGTGAGAACAACGGAACCGGAAAGCAAACTCTTCTTTGAAGCAAACCAGGTGCGTTTGCGCTTTAAGGTGCTGCCATTGCTCAGAGGAAGTCTTGCCTTCACCCTGCGCAGTCAGGCTTATGGAGGCACGCTGTCCGGGGACGTGCGGTTGACTCCATTTTATGATGTCCGACACTACCAACTGAGAGTGCGGGGGCAAAGGGTCGAGCTGGAAGGTCAATCTTCCATCTCTACATTGCTTGGCCGACAAGTCTCAGGGAAGATTTCCGGAGACATCAACTTGAAAGGGCCCCTTGGCGATCTTGTCAATGCTAGCGGCGGTGGAGAATTCCAGCTTGAAGAGGGAAGCTTTCCCATAGACTCACCCTATCTGAGAACAAGAACCCTGGAGAGACTCGAGGTGTCTGCTACCATTGAGCTCTCTGGTGGGAGTCTGGAGATTACCAAGTGCGAGTTTAAAGGGCAGGGATTCCAGGGAACTGTGAGCGGCACAATAATACTTCAGCCCAGGTTATTTAGAAGCACTTTGAACCTGGCGGGAAAGGGCCAATTAGATGGTGACATGGTGAACCTTCCCGCAGATAAGCGACGGGTGGCGGCAGCCTTTCTCAATCGGGGCAAGCCTCTGCCTTTTAAGGTGCGAGGCACCGTGGCTCAGCCTGAGTTCCGGCTTTTCTAATTATAGCTAACCTCCTACATCTTCTCTGCTCTATGCCTACTAATACCCAAACTCCTTAAGCGCCCGGGGATCTTTTCGCCACTTTTTCTGAATACGGACCCACAACTCCAGAAAAACCTTGGAGCCAAGCAACTTTTCCATGTCTAAGCGGGCTTGTGTGCCAATCTCCCGAAGCATGGACCCTCCCTTGCCAATAACAATACCTTTCTGGGAAGATCTCTCAACGTGAATATCGGCCTGAATGCGGATGAGATTCTTTTGCTCATCTTCTTTAAAGGAGCCTATGGTTACTGCCACGGCATATGGGATTTCCTCTGAGGTCAAGTTCATGATCTTTTCCCTAATTATTTCGGCGCAGAAAAACCGTTCGGGTAGATCCGTCAGTGTATCTTCCGGGTAGTAGGCAGGCCCCATAGGAAGGAGAGGGACAATCTGGGCTATCAGATCATCGATTCCTGTGCCATATAAGGCAGAGATATGAGCCGAGCCTTTAAATTGATGCAAACCCTGAAAGCGCTCGACAATGCGTGCTAGGGATTCCTCTGGGACCAAGTCTATCTTGTTTACCACCAAAAGAGTCTGGGTTTCCACGCTCTGGAGAGCCTCAAGCACACGCTGGTTGCGTTGATTGCCTGGTGACTGGGCCTCCACCAAAAAGAGAATCAAATCAACTGTTGCCAGCGTTGCCAAGGCGGTGCGTACCATGGCAAGGTTGAGATTACCCCTGGCCTGGTGAATTCCAGGGGTGTCCAAGAAAATCATTTGGAATCCCGGATTGGTTTTCACTGCCAGAATACGGTTACGGGTTGTTTGGGGTTTGGGAGATATGATGGCGAGCTTCTCTCCTATGAGCTGATTAAGCAGGGTAGATTTGCCCACATTGGGAGCACCGATTATGGAAACGAAACCGGATTTGAAATCATTGCGCATTTATCATCTCGCATTTCGTATTTCTTATTTGGGACTGTTCAATATCTTTTTAATCAGATAAATCCAATAGTTACAGCAGCATGTTTTGGATAGTTACCCCCAAGAAATTCTCGGTAAATGACTTCCTATGTCCTGGATTCCCGCTTTCGCGGGAATGACGACAGTATGCAATCGCCTGTCATCCCCGCGTAGGCGGGGATCCAGGTAGGCCAAAGGCCCGAGGCATGCAAAGACTGAATTATTGAGCAGTCTCAAATTAATAAATTTTTTTCAAATCAATATATCAACAATCGCTCAATTTAGGGATCATCATTCTGCTCAAACGAACGGCAACATCAGTAAAATGTAGGGTGGGCACTGCCCACAGCCAAGCTTGCTTGCTGCCAGCTGTTTACTCAGCAGTACCATTCTAGCAGCATCAAAGGGTAGGAGCAATGGTATCGTTTTTGCATTACCTCGAGGGACCAATGAGCAGATGCATCACAAAGCTCTAGGGGTTGCGATGACTGAGACTGTCGAGGCGAAGGAGATACCTTACTTTATCAAAGTTGCTGGCTGTAACAACTGCAAAGTATTTAAGTCGTACACTTCTTTGAGCGGGACTGCGTACGGTCAAAATCATACTCTCCATGCCAAGTGTGTGCATATGGGTTGTGATCGTTACGGCCACAATGTTTTGGCTCCATTTATAACCCCAATAGAATATCTGCGCATCGGTCTTAATACTGGACTGCGCAAACAGGCGGTTGCTAAAACCAAGAAGGTTATTGCCCGTTTCGGTGAGTTCTATGATCACAGAGGCAGGCTAAAGCCCTGGGTGGTTAAAACCCTTTCCAAAAAGAAGGACGACACCCAGTAATATGACTGAAATGTGCTTGGGAGGATGATTGATTTTGCTGGTTTGAGTCGTGGCCTAATTCTTGTGACATTTCCAAACAAGCGTGGTACCATGCTCAACCACAGACAGATAGCGGACTGGAGACATGCTGGTAATGAATGAGCAGGAGACGTACCAGATCATCACCCGAGAGCTCATTAATACAGTCCGTGATCGTATGCAACATATTTATTTGGATATGCGGCGTATTGTTCCCAATACTGGTGAGCACGACCTCATGATGGAATGCATCCGGGAAGCCATCACTCCCCACTTGCCGTTCACCACGGACAAATTGGAAGTGGTGGTTGATGAGGCGTACGCATTGTACTTGAATTTTATGGCGGTTGAGAAGTCCAAGGAACAGTATGAGTCGGGTTAACGTTATGGCTTTCTTGATACCTTATGACACAAACCCTAGTGTTTTGGCAAAGGCTAAAGACGACTTGGCATTGGATTTGTAGGAACAGCACTGGCACAGCGGGTATTCTATGAAGACATTTTCGGCTGGAAGCACCGATACTGGCAGGAAGAGAGAAAATAACGAGGACTCCTTTTATATTGACGATCAGGTGGGTCTTTATATAGTTGCAGACGGTATGGGAGGACACCGGGCTGGCGAAGTTGCCAGCAGTACAGTGGTCAGTAGCGTCAAAGACTACATGGAGGCCTTTCATACCTCCCCTGTGGCCCAGGAGACAGACGAGAGCAATATGTCGCCAGCGGCCACAGCCGTTTGTCACAGCATAGAGCTGGCCAACCGCGTGGTGTATCAGCTTTCCCAGGATCAAGGATCATACAAAGGCATGGGTTCCACTGCGGCCGTTGCCTATCTGTACCGCGACACGCTGGTAACTGCCAACGTGGGCGACAGTCGCATTTACCTCGTTCGTGAAGATAGCATCGAACAGCTAACTCAGGATCATACTCTTTTTGCCGAGCACATCCGGAAAAATCCAAACTGGGACCCCAACACCGCCTCAATTCCCATGAAGCATATCCTGGTACGGGCAGTTGGCATACATGAGACCGTGGAGGCAGATGTATATGAGATGCAACCCCTTCCGGGTGATTTGATCATTCTGTGCAGTGACGGGCTCACTGATATGCTCGATGATGACGAAATTCACCAGGCCGTGCTTGAAGGGGGGGAACTCGAGGAAATTTGTAGCCGATTGATAGATATGGCCAATGAGAGAGGAGGCCTGGACAACGTTACTGCGGTCGTATGTTTTCTTCAGAAAGAAGAGAAAGGGTTTTTGCATAAACTGTTTGGATCCAGTAGTTAGGAAGCCAGTGGCGCATAGAAATCGCTGGCGGGGTAGGATGAATCATGGCTCTATTGACTCTACAGTTTAAGGACCTGGCTTTGAAAGAGTTTGAACTTACCGGGCAGAGCATGACAATGGGCAGGGAACCGGACAATGACATTATTGTAGAGAATCTACTGGTCTCTGGCTACCATGCTCGTATCGATCCTGCCGGGAGAGAATTCATCTTAACTGATCTGCAGAGCAAAAACGGTACCTTTGTAAATGGCGAGCGGGTCACAAGCACCAAGCTGAAAGACGGAGATCAGATTCTCGTAGGCAAACACACCATAGTCTTCACCCTGAGTCCGGCAGAGATTCAGGAGGATCAAAAACTAACAGAACCGACCATGTTCATTGAGGTGGCTCAGGGGGGTTCCGAACCAGAAGCCCAAGATCCGACACCTTCCGGTCTTGACAGCACTGCGGTCTCTGCTGAACGACGGGCAGTTCTATCCTTCCTAGCAGGTGGCGGCGATGAATATGAGATCAAAAAGAAGCTGGTGAAGCTGGGGAAGGGTGAGGAGGCTGATGTCCGCATCGGAGGATTTTTTACCCCGAAGGTTGCGGCAACCATCAGTAGACGGCCAAC
>JAUVTM010000020.1 GCA_030601545.1 Syntrophobacterales bacterium | reverse complement strand
TATGCGCTGACAAACAGGAGTGGAAACCATGGTGGAGAAAGCGAAGAAGATCTGGATCGACGGGAAATTTGTGGACTGGGATGACGCTAATGTCCACATCCTTACTCATACGCTACATTATGGCCTGGGGATCTTCGAGGGCATCCGCTGCTATGAGTGCGAGGACGGCCGCTCTGCGGTTTTTCGCCTGCCAGAACATGTGGAGCGTTTTTTCAATTCTGCCCATTCCATGTTGATGAAGATGCCTTTCAGCCAGGAAGAAATCACCCAGGCAATTCTGGACACCCTCCGGACCAATGGGCAGAAGGCGGCGTATATCAGGCCCCTTGCCTTCATTGGAGAGGGTGCCATGGGTCTTCATCCCCAGGACAACCCTGTACGGGTGTCCATCGTCACCTGGCCCTGGGGAGCTTATCTCGGCGAAGAAGGCCTCACCAAGGGTATTCGGGCCAAGGTCTCATCTTTTACTCGACACCATCCCAACATCCTCATGACCAAGACCAAAACCTGTGGTAATTACGTCAACTCCATCCTGGCCAAACTCGAGGTCACCAAGGACGGCTATGATGAGGCCATCATGCTTGACCCGGATGGTTACATTGGCGAGGGAACCGGAGAGAATATTTTCATGGTTCGTAAAGGCGTGCTCCGGACTCCACCACTCTCCTCCATATTACCCGGAATCACCCGGGATTGCGTAATCACAATCGCCAGGGATCTAGGCTTCGCAGTACAAGAGGAAAGGTTTTCTCGCGACGATCTCTATGCGGCCAACGAGGCCTTCTTTACTGGAACCGCAGCGGAAATCACACCAATTCGTGAGGTGGATCACCGCACCATTGGTGAGGGATTACCTGGACCTCTAACTAGAACACTGCAAGACAGCTTTTTCCAGATAGTTAAGGGTAGTAAACAGGATTACAGCCATTGGCTCACATATTTGTAGGGCTTGCTACACGGCATTGCGTCCTCTGAGATGGTCACACGACAAACACCTCATATCGCCTATTTGAGCGCTTATGCCGATTCCATTTATAGCGACCGAAAGGTCGCTTTATTACTCGAGCCTGTATTGAGGTTCATCTCCCGCCTTACCCACTAAGACAAGCTGACCGCCGCAATTCGCACACACATGGAGGCTGCTCAGCAGCTTCACCTCGGTATTGGCAGGATCTTCCAGGGAAATCAACTCGGCGGGAAGATGAATGGATATTCCACATTGCTGACACATGCATTCCATTTCTTCACTCATTACATCACCCCTCCTAGCCTCAGAGAAAATACCCAGAAAAACAAGTTCTGGCAAGAGAAAGATAGCACCCAGCCTTCAGGGTAATTATATTCTTACATGAGTGATGATGGTTTTCCTTGGCACGCTACCACAAGGAGGAATGTATGGATTTTGCTATTCCAGAAATGGTTACCAAGGAGCTGGAGCAGTTTAAAGGTTTTCTACGAACTCACCTGGAGCCTCATCTCGCTACCTGGTACAAGAAAGAAGCCATTCCGCGGGAGCTTTTTCAGAGCATGGGTCAAGATGGCTGGCTGGGTTTCAGTCAGGAAAATGGCCACATTGTTGAGCAATCCGCCCTGAGACAGACAATCCTTCAAGAAAATCTGGCCAAAATCTCCCCGGGAGTTGCTGTGGCCGTCTTGGTCCAAAATTCACTTGGTATGGTTCCTCTTTTTCTCTTTGGCTCGGAAAAACAAAAGCAGAATCATCTGCCGTCGGCCGTCAGGGGAGAAACTCTGCTGTGCCTCGGAAACACTGAGCACAAGGCCGGAAGCGATGTTGCCAATGTCAGAATGCAGGCTGAGAATGTTGAGGGTGGTTGGGTCCTCAATGGTACCAAAGCCTATGTCACCAACGGTGCCATTAGTGACCTGGCACTGGTCACAGCAATCTCAGACCCCGAGGCCGCCAGAAATCGCAGGCTGTCCATGTTCCTGGTTGACCTATCCTCACCGGGAGTATCGAGGAAAAAGCTCAACAAACGAGTCTGGATTCCCTCTGATCTCACCAGGTTACAATTCAACAATGTTTTCGTGCCCGACGAAAATCTTGTTGGTCAGCGTGGCAAGGGATTGCAGCAGGTCCTGGCAACATTCACCCATAGCAGAATTCCCATAAGTGGACTCACCCTGGGAACTGCGGTGGGAGCCTTCGAAGCCGGACTCGACCGCGCCAAGAAGCGTGAAATTTTTGGTCAAAAGATTGCTGATTTTCAGGCGAAATCTTTTGAAATTGCCGACTTTTTCACCCGGATTGAAGCAGCCCGGCTCTTGGTGCTCAAGGCTGGCTGGACCAAAGACCAGGGGAAGGATTTCCGGATGGAGGCTTCCATGGCCAAGTATTTGACGGTGGAAATCGCCCGAGGGGTTGGACTTTGGGCAGCTGACCTATTTGGTGCGGCTTCAGTGATGCAGGACCATCCGGTACACAAATTTCCGCTGGACGCCTGGGCATCGTCTCTGGGCGAAGGAACCCAGGACGTTCAGAAACTGATAATCTTCAGGGAAATAATGAAAAGATAAGCTTTCAGCTCTCAGCCGTCAGCTTCTAGTAAATGCGCCATTGTAAAGAATCCGGGCCCTGAGGACCAGGTTTTCCATGTTGAATAATAATGTTATCTGTGTATATCTTAGAAAATCTGGGTCCTGTCACATCGATGGGTAGTTTGGTTAAGCTCCTATTGATCAGTTCGGCATAAGGAGAGCAGCATGGCCAAGAGAACCAGCCGTCAACCACCCGAGGACCAGAATATTTTCGAAAAGCTCAGGTCTGCCTTCGGCGGCATCCCTCCCAAAGGGGATCCTGACCGCCGTAAATTTCACTTTTCTTTTTGGTACTTTTTAATGGCCCTACTCGCCCTGTCGCTCATCCATGACTATTTCATGGCTCAACAGGTGAATACCATCCCCTATTCCGAATTTAAGCGGTACGTTGCTGAAGGGAAGGTTGAGAAGCTCGCCTTGAAGCCCCAGCAAATAACCGGAACCCTTACCCAGGATGAGCAGGGTCGCAAAGAGAGGCAATTTGTTACCGTGAGGGTTGAGGATTCGGAATTGGTGAAACTTCTGGATGCCAAGAAAATCGACTACACCGGTCACTACGAGAGCAAATGGCTGGCCAACTTGCTCTCCTGGATTCTACCTCTCGTTTTCTTCATCATCGTTTGGAAATTCCTTATAGGCCGTATGACCGGCGGCCCCCAGGGAGTTCTGTCAGTGGGTAAAGCCCGGGCGAAAATCTATGCAGACAGTGAGATGGGTGTAACTTTCAAGGATGTCGCCGGCATTGATGAGGCAAGGCAAGAGCTAGAGGAGATCGTCGAATTCCTGAAAACACCTGAAAAGTTTACCCGCCTTGGCGGCAAGATTCCCAAAGGCGTCTTGATTGTGGGTGCCCCTGGCACCGGCAAAACTTTGCTTGCCAAGGCCGTCGCCGGAGAATCCGGCGTTCCCTTCTTCAGCATCAGCGGCTCTGATTTTGTCGAGATGTTTGTCGGCGTGGGCGCGGCCAGAGTGCGTGACCTTTTTGCACAGGCCAAAGAACAAGCCCCTTGCATAATCTTTATTGACGAACTGGATGCCCTGGGCAAGGCCAGAGGAATCGGCCCCATGGGCGGGCACGACGAGCGGGAGCAAACTCTCAATCAGCTACTGGTGGAGATGGACGGCTTCGACGCCACTGCCGGGGTTATCATTATGGCCGCCACCAACCGACCTGAGATTCTCGACCCTGCTCTGTTGCGAGCCGGGCGCTTCGACCGCAACGTGGCCATAGACCGGCCCGATCTCCGCGGCCGAGAGGCCATCCTCAAGGTTCACGCTAAAGAAGTAAAACTCGGTCCTGAGGTGGATCTTGCCAAGGTTGCGGCACTGACCCCTGGTTTTGTGGGTGCGGACCTGGCTAACCTGATCAACGAAGCTGCCTTGCTTTCAGCCCGCCGAGATAAGAACAGCGTTGGCATGGCTGAATTTCAAGATGCCATCGACAGGATCATTGGAGGGTTGGAGAAGAAAAACCGGGTGATGAATGAGAAGGAAAAACGGATCGTAGCATACCACGAGAGTGGCCACGCCCTGGTGGCCATGAACGTGCCCACCGCCGATCCGGTAAATAAGATCTCCATAATTCCCAGGGGCATTGCCGCCCTTGGCTACACCCAGCAACTGCCCACTGAGGATCGTTACCTCATGACCCGGGAGGAACTCCTGGATCGCCTCTGTGTCCTGTTGGGTGGCCGGGTCGCGGAAGAAATCATCTTCAGCGACACATCCACCGGTGCTCAGAACGACCTCCAGCGGGCCACCGACATTGCCAGAAGCATGGTCACTGAGTATGGTATGAGCGAAAAATTGGGCCTGGTTACCTACACAAGAGAGAAACGTCCCTTTTTTCTCGATACCGGTATTGCGGTTGCCAAAGAATACAGTGAAGAGACTGCTAAAGAAATAGACGCCGAGGTCTCCCGACTGGTGGAAGAGTGCCACGAACGCGTCAGGAAAATACTCACCGAAAAGAGAGAGCATTTGGAGACTCTCTCCCAGACTCTCCTTGAGAAGGAGACCGTCCTGGGGGAAGAGCTGCAGGAACTGTTAGGGTAGAAAGCAAACTCATCCTCAATCTCGGGCTAAGGGCTCCCATTCTTGCAGCAGCCGTATGAGCAAGTGCACGCCCATACCGCTGGCACCTTTGGGCACCAAAGGGCTTCCCTTCTCCTCCCAAGCACAGCCGGCTATATCCAGATGAGCCCAGGGAACTCCCTCAGGAACGAACTGCTTCAAAAAGACTGCAGCCGTAATTGCTCCTGCCTTGCGGCCATCCACGTTCTTCAAATCAGCAACATTACTCTTCAACAGCTCAAAATAACTGTCCCACAAGGGTAGCGGCCACACCTTCTCTCCGCTTTTCTCCCCGGCAGCCTGAACTCTGGCTTGCAATATATCGTTATTACTCATGAGACCGGCAACATTGTCTCCCAGCGCTATAACACATGCCCCGGTAAGCGTAGCAAGATCAACAATAGCTTGAGGCTGAAAGCGTTCGGCATAAGTGAGAGCGTCGGCCAGAATCATGCGACCCTCGGCATCGGTATTTATCACTTCAATATTGAGCCCACTCAACGATTGGATCACGTCTCCAGGTTTGTATGCCTTACCGCTGGGAAGGTTTTCCGTAAGGGGAACCAGGCCGACCACCCTCAGCGGCAAGTTGAGAGCAGCCACCGTTTGCATGGTACCGATGACCGCGGCCGCTCCTGCCATGTCATGTTTCATCCTGTCCATGTCTTTTGCCGGCTTTATGGAAATGCCGCCGCTATCAAAGGTGACGCCCTTGCCTACAAAAACCACGGGCGGTTTGTCCTCCCCCGAGGGGGCATATTCCATAACCACCATCAGACCCGGTTCCTCACTTCCCTGCGCCACTGCCAGAAAACTGCCCATCCCCAATTTCTCTGCCTCCGCTTTATGGATGACGTGGAAGTTCATGCCGGACTGGGCCGCCACATCTTTTGCCCTGGCAGCAAGCATGGTCGGGGTAGCCAGATTTGAGGGCAAGGTAACCAGATCTCGAGCCAGGTGGATTCCTTCAGCCATTGCCGTGGCCCGGTCAATGGAACCGGCCAATTCAGTTGTCTCTTCTGGCGAGAGAATAATCAAAGAGTCAAAATCTCTGATTTTGTCACGCTCCCTTGTGCGCAACTCGGTGAACTGATACAGACCCAACATCCCCCCGAGCACGCAAGCCTCAGCCGTATCCTCAACATCAAGAGGAAATTGGCTATCCAAAGGAATCGGCAGGACAGCCCGGGGCTGACGCCGATCCCTCAGAGTCCTCAGAGATTGGGCTGCTGCCTCCCGGAGAGCCTGAGCGCTGAACTCTTCACGTTTACCCAAACCCATAAGAAGAATCCGTTTTATCGCCAGAGAGCCCTGGCTATAGAGGAGAAGATGCTCTAAGTGTTCTCCGCGAAAATCACCAGCCTCTAACACCTGACCAATGATGGAGCCGACAGCATCGTTCACTGCGGCCGTAGTCTCAAGCAACCTGTCATCTTGCTCAAAGTGAAATAGGACGAGCGACTCCGCTTCCACAGTGGTTAAATCGCCCTTCTGCAATGTTATTTCCATCAGCAACTCCTTTTTTAGCAAAGCGCAAAGCGCATAGGCATAGCGTAGAAAAAGGTAAAAGGCATAGATTGGCGTCGGATGAACCCCGCCGAGGCGGGAACCATCCGACCTACCACTGGCTTATTTCTTTTCTGCGGGAAACAATTCAAGAAGCAACGGATCAAGAGTGTAATCGGGGTCCAGTTGGCGCAGCCGCTTTACGGCAGTCCATGATTCACCGACCTCATCCGACTTGGCCGCAGCCAATGCCAAACAATGCCAACTATCCGCATCATCTGGCTCTAAGGTGGTAGCTTGACGACACGAGACTATGGCCTCGTGGTAATGCTCCTGCTTAAAGTGAGCCAAACCAAGCCCACGATGGTTTTCACCGCAGTCAGGCTCAATGTCCACTGCCTGAAAAAAGGCTTGCTCTGCGCGGAGGTATTCATCTAACTGCATATACGACATTCCCAGATTGTAAAAGAGATCTCCTCTCTCCACACCGAGATCCACCGCACGGAGGTATTCCGCAATCTCGTCAGGATGGAGTCCTAGCTGACCGTAGGCGTAGCCTAGGTGATAATGAGCCAGCCCGTTTTCAGGTTCCTGGCTTATCACCTGCAAATGATGTTCAACAGCTTCTTCGAAACGGCCTTGTCTGAGTGGCAGGTCAGCGTACTCTGGACATATCCAGTGATCATCGGCATGGCCTTTCTTCAGCTTTTGTAGGCTCTGACAGCCCGGCGCCACTACCGAAACAAAGATTAACAAAAGTCCCAGGAGTAGAAGCCAACGACCAGAATCTCTTCCTATCTTCATCCACTTCTCCATGGTTACGCTCGTTACGCTGTTAAAAGCGTCCCAACGTTTCAAAATATGTTACCACATAGTCGTAAGCAACAAAACGGGTGGGTATAAACCCCACCCCTACAACCCGCTCGGGAGGGCTCGTGTAGTGAGCTTCTGAACAGTGCAAATTCAGAGCCAACTGTTATTCGTTGACAGGGCTAGGCTCGCCCGTTTAGTATCACTCTTTGTGCGCATCCAATAAGGCATTTCAGGAATTGAGGGATTAAGAGTTGACCCAGGAATTTACATATTAATAAATATTGAACAGTCTTAAATTCCCGAATTACCAAATCCTAAATCTCTCAATTATGGCGACGAGGTATACCAGTGAAAGACTTCTTCTATCCAGAGAGCGTTGCAGTTGTCGGTGTTTCTCCCTCTCCTACGAACCTGGCCCGCGTCATTGTCTACCATCTTGTCGAATTCCACTATACCGGCAGGATTTATCTAGTGGGTCCCAAGGGTGGCTCTTTCATGGGTCACAAGATCTACCCCACCATTCTCGATATACCCGACCGGGTGGATCTTGCCGCAATCCTCACCCCGGCAGCAACCTTACCTGAAATCATTGACTCCTGCGGCCAGAAGGGCATCAAGCGGGTTGTGATCGAATCTGCCGGCTTCAGTGAATTGGGAGATGAGCGCAGAAACCTGGAAGAGCAGGTGGTTGCAGCAGCCCATGAGCATAGCATCCGCTTCATTGGCCCCAACTGTATCGGTATAATCAATAAAGAAAACGGTCTGGCACTTCCTTTTATGCCGTTTCGCGATACTTTCAACCTGGGCTCCTTTTCCATTATCTCCCAGAGTGGTGGAGTGGGTGGGGCCTTGCTTAACACCCTCACAGGTGAACATCTTGGATTTAACAAGTTCGCCTCCGTTGGCAACAAATTGGACACTGATGAAAACGACCTTCTGGAGTACTTTCTGGAAGACAAAGGTACGGAGACGATATTTCTTTATTTGGAAGGTATTGCCGACGGCCGTCGTCTGATGAAAATAGCCTCTCGCTCCAAGAAACCAATTCTTGTGCACAAGTCAAACACCAGCCAGGCAAGCACTCGAATCGCCCGCTCTCACACCGGTTCTCTCTCGGCCTCAGAAGAGGTGGTCAATGCAGCATTTCGACAATGCGGCATCCAGCGGGTCACTGACATGGGCTCCACCATTCTAGCCCTCAAGGCCCACAGCCTACCTCCTATGCGCGGCAATCGACTGGCGGTTGTTTCCCGCTCAGGTGGCCACGCTGTCGTTGCCGCCGACGCTGCGACCAAACATGACTTCGTCCTCCAGCCCTTTCCAGCGGATTTTCTCCGGATGGTGGAAAAGCGGCTGCGCGCCGGGGTGATTCGACTCGATAACCCTATGGACCTTGGTGACCTTTTTGATTTTGAACTGTTTCAGCAGATAGTCAGCGACACCCTGGCCCGTGCCGACATTGATGGGATGCTGGTTGTAGTCAACTACAACGGAGTATTTTTCCCGGATGACAGCCGAAGGCTCGTGAAATCCATCAAGGAGGCCTGTCTAGAACTTCAGAAGCCCGTGGCTCTCTGCGTGGTAACCAGTGACGAGGAGTGGCGGTTGAACCGGCGTAATCACCCGGGCTTTCCCATGTTCACAGACCCAGTAGAGGCGGCACATGGGCTGGCTATTTCCAGGGACTTTGCTACCCGTCGACTCTCCACTTTTGCCGAGGCCGAAACCTTCGCGGTTGACAAACAAGAACCACTCGCTATTCTGACCGCGGCCAAAGCCCGCCAGGCCCGGCAACTTACCACGGATGAGGCTTTTCAGATTCTTTCTTGCTACTCCATTCCCATAGCCCCCTGGGCCAAAGTGAGTGGTGCTCGAAAGGCCTCGGCTCAAGCGGCAGCATTGGGCTTTCCTGTGGCCATGAAAGTAATGGGGGAACAATTTGTCCACAAGTTCGACGTGGGCGGAGTACTTCTTGATCTCAAGTCCGAGGCTGAAGTGGGGGAGGCATACGAACGGTTGGCAACCCTGATTGAGAAAACTGATCCTGGAGTAAAAGAAAGGTCTGTTTTGGTGCAAAGGATGATCGCGGAGGGACACGAAGTCTTCGTGGGCGGCAAGCAGGACTCCACCTTTGGCCCGATAGTTCTTGCAGGACTTGGTGGCGTATACGTGGAGGTCTTCGGAGATGTGGCACTCCGCGTGGCACCTGTGAGTGCAGTGGAGGCTCGAAAAATGTTTGCTGAAATTCGCGGTGGCAAGCTACTAGAGGGTGTAAGAGGGCAACCGCCAGCCGACCTCGAAACGCTCGTAGAAATTAGCCAACGCATCTCTCAACTCATGTGCGATCTGCCTCAGATTCAGGAGTTGGATCTTAATCCCATCAAAGTCTTACCACAGGGCCAGGGATGTTTGGTAGTGGATTGTAGGATGATCCTTGCGTAGGTACCAGGTGTCAGGTGTCAGGTGTCAGTAAAAAGAAAAATTAAGGATAAAACCTGAAACCTGAACACTGAAACCTCCTAGTCGACCTTCCGAAGTATCAGATCATCGCCTTGTCTGAGAATCTGAAAAACATCACCCTCTTGGAAGCCGAGTTTCTCCAAGAGAAGTGAGCGGGTCAAGGTGATGCTGCCACTTTGGCCAATACTTCTTCTATAGCCCATATCAACAACTTTGGCCGCTGACCTATTCTTTGCCTTTGGCAGCTCGAACTGTGGAATTTCACCAAGCTGTCGGAGGCCTCGCACATACAGGTCCTGTACCTGGCTTTTCATCTCGATCCCGAAGATTCGTTGGATTTCTTCCAGTGACTTCCCTTTCTGTACCTCCCGTGCCACCGTCTTGGGGTCCACAGGAGGGCTGCTACCAGCGGCCATAAATATCTCCTCCGCAAATAAAGACGCCTTAGCAGTAATGCTGAAAAATAGGTTTGGAAGGTAGGTGTGTCGCCCGCTCTCGTTTACTGTATCTATTGTACCGGTATTTGAGGTGATGTCAATGCTGGAAAATACTGAGTCTTTCTTGTTACCGCAAAATTTGCTATGGTTGCCCAGTAATATCAAATCCATGTGGTATCATGAATAATTTCCCTCTGTCTTGATAGTGTCACCAACAGCCCATACAGGGAGAATAAGGATATGATCTCTTCACTCGGCAGTGTAAATTCACGGCAATATCTGGGGCTGCTGCTGGCTGTCTCATTCTGTTTCATCCCAGCGTGCGCTAATTTACCATCGAAGAAATCTGACGATGTCAAGAAGTTGCAGCAGACCCTGGCAAAACGTGAAGCCTCCCTAGAAACACTTGAAGACAACATGGCGAAACTTCAGTTGCGATTGCTGGAGCGGGATGCGCAAATCAAGCAACTCGAGGAGGGCTTGAACGCACAGCAGGAAATGCTGGACGAGGCCATTCAGGAAGTGGTCAGGGCTAAAGCCAAGCTTCGCAGTTTAGAAAGCAAGGCAGAGGCTGCCTCAGAAATGGCGGAGGCTGAAATTGCCGTAAAGGCCTTGAAAGCTCAGTTGGCGGGTCAGACGCGAAATCCGGAACTTATCAAGGCCCAAGAGCTATTGAAGATGAGTGCTCAGGAGTTCAAAAAAGAGAACTACGGGGGCGCCGTTTACCTCACCACTCAGGCCAAGGGTCACATCAGGACCGGCCAGATACGACTTTCGGGCCGAGAAAAGGCAGCACCCATTAAGCGGTTACCACCCATAAAGGGGGAGGTATTTTTTGCCCTGCCGCTGCCGCTTCAGGTGGTGAGAACCAGTAACCTCAGGAAGCAACCCGATCTCGAGAGCAATGTCATCACCACCTTGGAGAAAGGAACTCCGCTCATTGGCTATTCATATAAGGGCCAGTGGGTGCGGGTGACCAGCGAGGATGGTACCAATGGCTGGGTCTTCCAGACTCTGGTAGGTGGTCGTTGATCCCAATGTTGCAGACCCAAGGGTCTACCCTAACGTTGCATACCCAAACCGGTAAAAATCGCTGCGCTCGCGTGATAGTCCCGCCCGTGGCGGGACGAGCGTGCTCGCCTCGGACAGGATCTCACGTACGGTCAAGTACTGTTCATCCTGTCCCAGCCTGCGCGCGCCCACATTTGGCACACTCTGACGCGTTTTTCCTCGGCGTGGGTATACAACGTTAGGGTTTATTCAACTGCCAGGAGTCACAACTTTACCTTTTGACTTCGACTTTTGCTTTTTTTCTTCGGAGTTTTACCAGCGAGAACCACCCGGTTGCGTCCACTCTCCTTGGCTTTGTAGAGAGCAGTATCAGCATGTCTAATGATGGACTGAGGTTCGTCACCATCCTGGGGATATGAGGCAACGCCCACACTCACCGTAACCTGTATTGTTTCACCATCATCAGCAAAATTTTCCTTGACCACCTTTTTGCGAATCCGCTCCGCGGCCTTAACTCCATCTTCAGGACCAATCTCCGGCAATACTAGTATGAATTCTTCTCCACCATAGCGCGCAACATAATCACAGCTGCGGACAGATTCCTTGAAAACTGTAGCCAGCCTGCTGAGTACTTCGTCACCCGCCAGATGACCATAGGTGTCGTTGTATTCCTTGAAATCATCGATATCGATGACCAGCACGGCAAAATCGTGTTTGTGCCGCTTGGAGCGGGCCACCTCATTGTCCAGAGTCTCCATCAAGTGTTTGCGATTATACAGTCCAGTCAGACTATCGGTTATGGAGAGCTCGTGGAGTTCCTTGTTTTTCTTGCGGAGAGTCTTGTTGATGGCAGCAAGTTCTTCTCGGCCCTGACGCAACCGTGCTACCATGTCGTTGAAGACCTCAGTAAGGTACCCCACCTCACTGCGACTGAGAACGGGAAGATCCACCTCCAAATCGCCCGCGGCCACCTTAGAAGCACCCCCGGTGAGACGGTCTAGGGGACGGACAAGAGTGAGGCCGAGGAGATAGGCTCCAAGGCCAATGAAGAGCAGCAGGCCCACTACCAGTACTAAGGTTACATTCCGAAGCCGGACGATCTGGGCATATGCTTTTGCTCTTTCCTTTTCAGCCACAACCCCCCAATCCAGCTCTGACATTCTGTTGAGGGCGCCCACCACCGGCTCGCCATGGTAGCCATAATATCTCTGAGGATCTCCTTCTCCAAAAAAGAGTTTTCGCGTTGTACTTCCCACCAGTTTTGTTTCCATGAACTTTGCCGAAATGGGCCGGGAACTGACGAGCAAAATCCCTTCCTCTGTGACCAAATAGAGCTCTCCTATCTCGCCTTGGGCGTAGTTTTTCAAGCTTTTGCTGATAGTTCGAAAGTTGATCTTGGCAGTAAGAACGCCCAATAAACGCTCGTTGGCGGTCCGGATGGGCTGCGTAATCACCACAACGCCCGCTTGCAAAGTCTCATCCCAATGGGGTTTTCCTATAGCATGCTTGTTTGCTTGCGCTCGCGGCAGCCATTTATCCGGCAATTTCACGCTGGTGGTCAGCTTTGAGCTGGTGGCTACTATCTGCCCCTCCAGATCCAGAAGCATCAGTTCTTGGTAGTCGACGATTTTTTCCCGCACAGACCGCAGGTAATCCTTTAAGCGGCGGAGGGCCACAACGTTTTCTACGTGCGCACCGCCCTGGCCCACAATCTTGTCAAGATTCTCTAAGACAACGTATGAGCTGGAAAAAACGCGTACATCGTATAGTCGATCTTTGAGCCACAGATCAAGCTCTCGGGAAGCTTGAGAGGTAACAATTCTCAATTCCTGCTTGATCTTTTCGTTCAAAAATTTTCTGTTCTGGACATAGGAAAGCCAGCCCATGCTCACCGAGGGGATAATGGTGGCGAGAAGGGCGAACACAATGATCCTCGTCTTAATGCTATTCAGGCGAGAAACCTGGAGGAATGGTTTTTTATCCTGTTTTTCGGCAGCCAAAAGATATCCCCCCCCTCAAGGGTATTCCCAGTTTCAGTCCAACGGCAATTCATGAAACATTCGAGCTAGTCCCCGCCAGATAGGTAGTCTTTGAGTTTTTTTGCATCCGCTTCCGCCATGCCAGCATACTCGATCCCCACCATCGTCATTTCCACTTCCGTTTGGGCAGACTTGACTCGGCGGATAGTTCCCAGAGTGCGAATCTCTCCCCAGGGTTCCGGAAGATCAATTTCCAACCTGACTTCTCCCTGGACGAGGAATGTCTGCGGCGATGCTCCAGACACTCTGACCACAATACCTGACTCGGCAACGTCCACAGAAACACCGGTCCAGGAACTGGCTTTTGCCTCGCCTGTGGGCGTAGTTTGGGGTAAGACCACGAGCTTCACTGGTACTCGGTCTTTCTGGCGAGGGTCACGCTTACCTTCTTCCATTCCCTTTTCGGCACGTTTCTTGGTGGTATTCCCCGACCGCTCTTGATAGTACTCCACCAATACCTTCTTGACGGTAGGATGTTCCTTGACCACCTTTCTCATGCTGGTATAACTGAGTTCGACAATGACACTTGTATCCACGGCCGCCACCGAACCCGATCGCGGTTTGCCGGTTAGGAAGGACATTTCACCAAAAAACTGGCTTGCCCCTAAGACAGCAAGCTCCAGTTCTTCACCGTGATGATCTCTCGTGAACACCCGAATCTTGCCATCCAATATAACGTAGATCGATCGTCCCGGATCTTCTTCACGGATGATCACCTCCCCAGCATTGAATACGTGGAGGGTCGCAGCATCGGCGAGTTTCTTCCTCGCATCGCCATCCAAAGGTGAGAAGAAAGGAATTGCAGCCACTGCATCCTGAAGTCGTTGAGACCAAGGTATGCTCTGTTCTGCTGTTTCTTCCTTTTTTTCTTCAGCAACTTGGAAATCCAAGTCGTCGCCTTCGGTTGCCAGGATCTGTACGGTCTCAAACAGTTGCTTACTTTTTCCTGAGATTTCCTTCTCTATGTAGCGAAAACTGACTCCCCCGATTTCGAAGATATCTCCGGAGCTGAGAATCACTCTTTCTACACGTTGCCCGCCGAAAATGATGCCATTGGCGCTTCCCAAATCCTCCACCGCCCATTTCCCATCGGCGATGACTAATCTGGCATGATTGCGCGAAGTCGTAGGATCTGGCAGGGTGATAGTATTGTCAGCAGCCCGGCCAATGGTGGTTGGTCCCAACAACGGATAGATGGTCTTCTGCATGGATCCTATTTCAAAGGCCAGGTAGCACTGCTTCATGGACACGGTCCTATATGGCTGCTGCAAAGGTATGGCTTTGGCCTGCTGCAGGCGGCTATCCACTCTATACCGAATGCCAGGCTTGTGTTTTCTTTCAGGATTAAAGAACTTATGCATATTTCTTGCCAAATTTTGGAGGGGACACCGGGGACGTTCATGCGATTATGCGTTTCTTTTCGCAAGAAACGCATAATCGCATGAACGTCCCTCTTACAGAGGGTGCAAAGACCACAAAGTATTCTCCAATGTGAAGCGTTTTCTTTGTAAGATCAGAATTATTCATGCTATATTTGGCACGGCCTTTGGAGAGATATGACGAATTGGATTATGACCTGGTAGCCACGATTTCCTGTAGTGAGCAGCCAATATAAACCCTAACGTTGCAAACCCACACCGGCTAAAATCGCTAGGCTTGCGCTATAGCACACCAGAGGAATCTATGGCGAAGGAAATGGGAAGAAATGATCCTTGTCCTTGTGGAAGTGGACTGAAATACAAGAAATGTTGCTTGGGGAAGAGTAAGATCCAGCATCAAAGCGTCAAAAAAATGTACGCCCAGAAATACAATATTAGACTCAAAGAAAAAGGAGAGATTAACAGCATAAAACGGGCTGGTCGTTTAGTCCTTAAGACACTTGATTTGGTGGAAACACAGATCAAACCTGGTATCACAACTGATGAGATCAACA
>JAUVTM010000087.1 GCA_030601545.1 Syntrophobacterales bacterium | reverse complement strand
GACCATCTGCTTGGGTCTTGGTTCGTAGGTGGCTGGACTTGCTCCTGGTTGGACCATAACAGCAACCTCAACAAAATCTCCGCCGATTTTTTCGACGAAGTACTTCTGGGGCAAAATGCTTACGAACACCTTGAGGGAACGGGCGAGAGTAATCTGGGCGATAGACAGGAATAGAACCAACAGTCCGGAAATGACCACCTTTTTCACAGTGCTGTCACCTTGCTTCTGTTCTTGCGGTCCGCCTTAGGCGGATTCATGAAATATGCGGGCTTGGAGACTTTGTGAGTCAGAAGTCCCCTACCCATTATAATTGCATTATGCAACTTAATTGCATCAGAGTCAATTTGCACATTGTAGATTGGAGATTGGAGATTGTAGATTGCGGATTTGGGAAGGCATAGAGCATGGAGCATAGGGCAAAGGGCATGGTGAAAAGCAAGCGGGCAGCCGTTGTAACTAGGAACTAAGACTAGGCACAGCGGCACGACACGGGGAGGGGGAGAAACGGCGAGACGGGGATTAGAGGTCACAAGTCAGACGAGAGAGGATAGAAGGCAGTTGAAAGGAACTCAATTTTGATTGCCATTCTCCTGAATTCTGGATTCTGACTCCTGACTCCTGACTCCTTGCTCTATGCTCCATGCCCCATGCTCTATGCCTTTAGGGTTTACGCTTCCAGTACTCATTTGCTGAGACCGGATCGTACGTACGGTGTACTCCGTAGACCTTTATGGTGGGGGAGAACCGATACTCGTCGGCTTCATGAAAGAGTCGGTCCACAGTCATGAGTGTACCGATAAAGGCCCCGTGTTTCTGATAAGCCTCTTTACTATAGGCAACGCACGTGGGATAGCTTGGGCAGCGATCCCCGTCCACCGGGGAAATTACTTCTGAAAAAAAGGTGAGAAGGGAAGTGAAAAAACCAGACGCTATAGACGAATTGGTATGATCATTGTGGTTGTGGGCATAAGACCGGTGAACTGGACTATCCCAAGGCCCATTCATCGGGTCCTCTGCTGCCAAAACTGACGGTGCTTTCGTAAACAGAGCCACCAGCATAAGCAGCATCAGCCAGTAACCAAGCAAACCCAATCGTTTCATCCAATTCTCCAAACCAGAGGCAGACACTAAATACCTGATACTGAACATCCAGCCCGGATATTTCATGAAATATCCAGGCTAACAACAATGCTAACTTAATTCTTTATTGTGAGCAACTTACTTTCGCAACTGTAAGCCTAGGGCACAAAAAAAAGGACTCGTAACCGCTCAGCTGGTTTCCAGCGAAATTCCTGCTTTACGGAGCAGCAGGTTCCAGTCTTCGTCAACCATCTCCTGAATAGAGTCAAGATCTTCCTCGGTCAGGTGTTTGAATCGTCCTTGGAGCCGGAAGTACTCGTTCACCAGATAACCCTTTGGGGTGTAATTGATGGTGTACCGGAGACCGTCTTCAACCTCGTAGAGGGGAAAGATGGTAGTCTGCACAGCCATCCGCGCAATCTTGATGGACATTTCTGAAGGCATACCCCAACCGGTGGGGCAGCTTGAAAAGATATGGATAAATCTTGATCCAGTCATAGACTTTGCTTTCTCAACCTTAGCCATCAAATCTTCCGGGAAAGCGATACTGGCAGTAGCGGCGTATGGAATACGGTGAGCAACCAGGACTTCGACAATGTTCTTCTTGCGCAATTTTTTCCAGTGCTGGCCGGGGGTGGTGGTAGTCCAAGCACCATACGGGGTGGAGGAACTCCGTTGCACCCCGGTGTTCATATAGGCTTCGTTGTCATAACAGAAGTAGATGAAGTTCTCGTTGCGTTCCACCGCTCCACTCAAGGCTTGGAAACCAATGTCGAAGGTGCCTCCGTCTCCGGCCCAGGTCACCACCGTGGTTTCAGTATCTCCTTTTATATCCTGGGCCGCCCTGACGCCGCTGGCCGCAGCACCTCCGGTTTCAAAGGCCGTATGAAGCACTGGTATTTTCAAAGCCGACTGGGGATAGGATCCGGCAATAATGGACCAGCAGCAGGCTGGTATGACCATCATCGTCTTATCGCCCAGGGCTTTGAGAACAAACCGCATGGCAATAGCAGCACCGCAGCCGGGGCAGCCGACATGTCCTGAACACATGTGTTCAGGATTAAGATTGTCCAACTGCATGATCCACCTCGCGAAGTCCCACCCACGAGCTCTCATTTTCGGGAGCCGTACTTTTTTTGGTGAGCCAATAGATGTTCTCGATAACCTCCATGGTGATATCCCGGCCACCCAGCCCGGCAATATAACTATAGACTGGGGGGTGTCCGGGGAAATTGCACAAGGCTGCCTTCACTTCCTGGGCAAAAATGCCGCTGGCGCCGAAGGAAAAATTACGGTCAATGACGGCAACTTTGCTGGCGGATGCAGTGCGTTCCCGGAGCATATTCACAGGAAAGGGACGAAAGAGCTTGATCTTGAGAAGTCCAACTTTTTCACCTTTCTCCCGAAGCTCTGCAACAACCTGTCGGCTTGTACTGGTCACTGTCCCGGAAGTAATCAAAATGATCTCTGCATCATCGCATTGGATCGCTTCCACCGCTCCGTGACGCCGACCCAAGATACTTTCGAACTCCTCTTCCATCTGCTCAAGAAAGGTTAAGGCCTCATCCATGGCCATTTGAATGTTATGGCGCATTTCCATGTAAATATTGGGAGGGGCCAATTGGTTAAATGCACAGGGGTTTGCCAGATCCAGCTGAAACCTGGGTTTATAGGGCGGCAAGAACCTGTCCACGGATTTCTGGTCCGGGACATCCACTGGCTCATACGTGTGGGAGAGAAAAAATGCGTCCAGGTTCACCATGACCGGTAAATTTACCCATTCCGCCAACCTGAAGGCCTGGATGGTGGTGTCCAATACCTCTTGACCGTTTTCGCAGTAAAGCTGAATCCAACCTGTGTCACGCTGAGCCAGACTGTCAGTCTGATCGGCCCAGATGTTCCAGCCAGGAGCCATGGCCCGATTCACTTCCGCCATGACAATAGGAAGTCTGGCTCCCGAGGCCCAGTGCAGGAGCTCGTGCATCAAGGCGAGTCCTTGGGAAGAGGTGGCGGTAAATGTCCTTACCCCGCTGCTGGCGGCACCAATCAGGGCAGCCAAGGCTGAATGTTCACTCTCTACTCTCAGAAATCGGGCATCCAGGGTGCCGTTGGCACAGTACTCTGACAATTGCTCGACTATGTGAGTCTGAGGGGTTATAGGGTAAGCGGAGATCACCTGAGCCCTGGCCAAGCGTACCGCTTCCGAAACAGCATGGCTTCCCTCTAAGACCTGTCGCATAGGAGTTCCTCCTCCAAAATCATGGCATTACGGGGGCATTCCACCACGCAGAGTCCGCAGCCCTTACAGTAGTCATAATTGATATGACGACCACGGGGGTTGTTATCGCGAGTTACCGCGATCTCCGGACAGAAAAGTTGACAGTTGTCGCACTGGTTGCACAGACCGCAGTTGAAGCAGCGTTCGGCTTCTCGGATGGCCAGGCTGGCACCAATTTTAAGATTTATTTCTGCAAAAGACTGGAACCGTTCCTCACGCAAGAGGCGGGGCTGGGTAATCATGGGCGCGAACTGGAAATAGTCAGTATTGAGGTCATGGTAGCGGACGACCCTGTGGTTGCGTAGAGATCGCGGGCCACTCATATAAGTCTCCAATGATATTGATGGGCCGTCACCCACCAGACAAGTCTGAAGCTTGGGCCGGACCGCGTCTAGCCCTTCATTAAAGAGGATATCTAAGGCAATGGCAGCTTGTTTTCCAGAGGCGACAGCATGTGCCACACTCTTGATGTCAGCCACCAGGTCGCCTCCGTAGACCAGGGTGGGTTCCCGGCTTTTGTGGAGGAGGACGCAATCGCTCAACCGCAGCATACCTCTTTTTTTCTTGGGGGGGTCGTACCAGGGCTCACTAGCCTCACCACCTATCGCTTTGAACAGATGCTGGACACGAATCTCCTTTTTCTTGTTCGAATCTGGTTTGATGCGGGCCCTCTTCTGGCGATTTTTCTCAACTACTTGCATGTGCCGCAGGGTCACGACAAAGTCCCCGTCCTGCGCTGCAATTTTCACGGGGGCTTGCAGTTCCCAAAGTTCCACTCCTTCTTCCAGCGCCATTTCCACCTCCTCAGCGAAGGCGGGCATGTCCTGGCGACGGCGGCGATAAATAAGAATAACTTTGGCACCTAACCGAGCCGCAGAACGGGCTGTATCAACGGCCGTATTACCACCACCAATAACTGCCGCGGTGCCCTCCAGGTCTGCAACCTCACCCCGGCGGATCTTAGTCAAAAATTGAAGACCATTTTTCACCCCATCCAGATCTTCGCCAGGAATCTTGAGGGGAAGGCTGCGGGAATGCCCACATCCGAGGAAAATGGCGTCATACTCTGACTTTCCACCTCGCAACAACTCCTGAGAGATGGATTTGCCACAGTGAATCTGGACTCCGAGTTCACGGATTTGAGCAATCTCTTGATTCAGGATGGAGAGAGGCAGTCGATATAGCGGGATACCCCACCGGAGCACACCACCTGGCTCGGGCAGCGCTTCGAAGACATCAGCCTGATACCCCAGGAGAGTGAGAAAATAACCGGCTGCAAGACCACTGGGGCCTGAACCTACTACAGCGATTTTCTGTCTCTTTGACTCCAGCTTTTGCAGCGAAGGTTTTAGTTCGTAGCGACTGGCGGTATCTGCAAGAAAGCGCTCCAGGATATGGATCGCAACAGGCTCATCAAATTCCCTTCGATTACACTGCTGTTCACAGGGGTGGTAGCAGACACGCCCGCATACGCCGGGGAAAGGGTTTTCCAGCAATATAGTCTCCCAGGCCTCCTTGAAGGATCCCTGTGCCGTTAGCATTTCAACCCGCCCGATGTCCTCACCGGCAGGGCAGGCAGCACTACAGGGAGAGGTTTTTTCCTCGTACTTAGGTCGAAGAAACCGCCAGGATCCCGTCTTGTTTCCTTCAGTGGTGAGGTAGGAACAGGGAATGAGAAGAGGAGAGGGATTAGTAAGCGGTTGTTGTGTAGCCATCCTTTTCTATCCTCGCTTCGCTCTATTCTTTAGGGCAAAATCTTTAAAATTTCGAATTTACAAACCACCCTAAGCTTGAACCTACGGAGTCGATAGTTTTACCTCTCCACTACTTCCAACATCTGCACCTCCTTGTATGCTGTCTCAGCAGCCTTTATGTTAGCCTTTGGCTGACGAGGGATCTCCTCCCGTATGGCCTCCGAGATAGCGCCCATGCTGGGTATGCCCAAGACGCGAGCAAGACTTCCCATCACTGCCGTGTTGACAATGGGCTGTGTGCGAGTTCCCAAGCGATTTTTCAAGGCGATATGAGTGGCGTCAACGACGGCGAGTCTGTAATCGGAAAATGAGTCCAGGTTGGCCGGAGGAGATGGCCTGTTGATTAAGATCCAACCACTCTTTTTCAGACCTACTGTGACATCAATGGATTCCAAGAGGGTTTGATCTAAGACAACCACATGATCGGGGGTGTATACGTTGGTTCTTATAAGGATTTCGGTTTGGTCGAGTCTTAGGTAGGCCTCAACAGGAGCTCCTCGACGTTCAACCCCAAAGAGGGGAAAACTCTGCACCTGGTAGCCGTCCCGGAAAAAGGCCTTTGCCAGCAGAATGGTGGCCATGACCGTGCCTTGCCCACCGCGCCCATGGAAGCGTATTTCCACCATGCTTGCCTCGCCCTTTTGACTGGAGTTCATGTGGCCGAGCAGGCCACTCGACTAACAGCAGAGAGCAAACGGCTCCAAATGAGTGTTGAGTTCGAGCTGGGTTAAATGCAAGACGCATACCCAACAACACATGACGAATAATGAGGGACATAACGACAATGATTAACCGCTCCAGACCACCACAATGGCTCTCGCTGCTTTTTCCCCCAGGCAACGAAAGCTGTGACTAAGGTCTGATTCAAAATAAATGCTGTCTCCGGACTCAAGCACCTCCACCCGATCCACGCTACGAAACTCGAGCGTGCCCTCAAGAACATGCAGGAATTCCTCTCCGTCGTGGTTCATGAAGACCATCTCGCTGGTATCCTGAACAGGAAATTCCACCAAGAAGGGTTCCATCTGCTTGTTGGTCTTTTTGGCTTCCAGGGCCTCATACACATAATTGACCTCACCCTTGCGGTGGTGAGGCCGCTTTTCGACTCGAAGCCGTTCATTGTGTCGTGTGATGGCAATTTTGTCGCTCCCCACCTCGTCCTGAAAGAAGTGGGCTAAGCTAACATTGAAGGCCCTGGCCAGCTTGAGCAGGGTAGCCACGGGTGGAACCACGTGGTCATTTTCAATTTGCGAGAGAAACGGCTTAGACAAGCCGGTTTTGGCAGCCACATCCTGAAGAGTGTAATTTTTCTTCAGTCTCAGTTCACGTATCTTGCTGCCAAGCTTGAGAGCCTTCACATCCAGACGAACGTCATCTCGAGACCTCCTCATCTTCTCTCCTCACAATTCAAGAGGTTATAACCCAGAGATGTACTGTACTGTTTTCATTCTACACCAACTCCGGTTTGCTTAAAACAAAAAGTGTTTGTTTCAGTAAAACAGGAAGTCCTAAGTGAAATGTGAAATGAGAAATGTGAAATGGTATAGCGCTCTTCGCGAGCAGCTATTGCCTAAATTGAAAATCTTTCTCTTTCAGAAGCTTCATACAGGCATCTACCACATCTGGATCGTATAGCACTCCCCTGTTCTTAGAGATTTCCTCTAAGGCCATGTCGCGGCCCAGGGTTGGCCGGTACGGTCGATGCGAGGCCATGGCCTCTACTACGTCCGCGACAGCTAGAGTCCTCGCCTCGACGAGGATGGCTTCACCGTACAAACCTGCGGGGTATCCAGAGCCATCAATTCTTTCATGATGTTGCAGGACAATCTGGGCAACTGGCCAAGGAAATTCTATCTCCTTCAAGATTTCATATCCCACCTGGGGATGATCCTTGATTAGAGTATGCTCGATTTCAGACAACTGTCCAGGTTTACTGAGGATTTCAGCCGGCACACAGATCTTTCCTAGGTCGTGAATCAAGCCGGCCATACGGATTCCATCAATTTGGTGGCCTGACAGTGCCATCTCTGCTGCCACGCCTCGAGCCAGATCAGACACACGCCGCTGGTGGCCGGCGGTGTAAGGATCTCTTCTTTCCACTGTCAAGGCCATGGCCTGGACGATTCCGCCCATGGCGCTTCTCAATTTTTCCAGGGTAGACTGAACTTCTGCTTCGGCACTTTCACGCCTGAATATGTCTTGTTTCAACTGATCGTTGAGTTTACTCAGTTCGAGGGTGCGTTTTTCAATGCGACGTTCCAGGTCGTAATGAATTCTTCTGAGTTCTTTCTCCCCAAGCCACTTCGTACTCAAAGAGGCAGCAAAGTGTTGGATCTCCAGATTATGAAAAGGTTTTTGCAGATAAAGCAGTTTGTCGGTTGGGGGAACGCGCGAGGCAATCTCGTCGGGCTTCGTATCTGAATAGCCTGTCACCATCACTATCTCAGTGTAAGGATCCAGAGCCCGGATTTGTTCTGCCAGCCACACTCCATCAGGGCCTGGAGGCATTCTCACATCGAGGAAAGCAACGGCGAATGGATTTCCCTCCTCCACTGCCTTTCGAACAGCATCAAGCGCTTCTTCAGCTTGACTACACATGCTCAAATCCAAATGGTGGGAATTGGATTCGGCCCGGAGGGTCTCCTGGTATAGCGTCAGAATAGAAAGCTCATCATCTACAGCGAGAATCCGAATGGGGTTGCGTTCGGGTGCAGTCATCCGCGTACTATCCTGTTTGGCTGAAAAATGTTAGTTGAGCGGGGTATATTGATTGCAAGAAGTAGACCAGGGCCAGTCAGCAAAAGCAGTCGCGATTCGACAGGGCAAGA
>JAUVTM010000150.1 GCA_030601545.1 Syntrophobacterales bacterium | reverse complement strand
CCCCCCCGCTTTTCTGAATATCATCGAAAACGCTCCCTGATGGTACAAAGTCAGATGGTTCATCGCTCTCCCGGGGTGCGTGACACCACGGTATTGGAGGCCATGCGCCAGGTGCCCCGACATCTTTTCGTCCCTTGGGCTTTGAAGCGTGCCGCCCATGCGGACCGACCCCTTCCCATCGGCCACGGCCAGACGATCTCTCAGCCTTACATCGTTGCACTCATGACGGAGGCCCTGGAGATGAAACCTGGTGCAAAAGTACTGGAAATAGGTACAGGCAGTGGCTACCAGGCGGCTATACTCTCAGAATTGACTCCCAGAGTCTTCTCCATAGAAATCATCAGCGCTCTGGGAAACGAGGCCCGACAGCGACTGCAAAAGTTAGGCTACCACACGATAGGAGTGAGAATAGGTGACGGTTATTTTGGCTGGCCTCAGGAGGCTCCATTTGATGGGATCATCGTTACCTGTGCTGCGGGACACATCCCTCCCCCGTTGATCGCACAGCTCCGTGAAGGTGGGCGGATGGTAATTCCAGTTGGGGGGGTCTATGAGGTCCAGCGGTTAATGGTGGTAACCAAGGACAATCAGGGAAAAGTGCGGACCAGAGAACTCCTCCCGGTGCGATTTGTACCCATGACCGGAGCCGCGCAAAAAGCGCAGTAAGCCAGGGGCCACTGCAAGAGTCATAACCGCAGAGCACCTTTAACAGCATATAGAAGGCTACTAGGCACTAAGCACTCAAAAAACTATCTCTGTTGATTTATCATAGTGCTTACTGCCTAGTGCCTAGTTCTCTTTACGCTATACGGGAAAAAAAAGGAGCCAGCATCACCCCCCCTGAGCGTTCACAAATTCCGGTCGGCTCCTCCCCAACGGACAAGCCTGCCCTGCGGGAGTTGGCAGCGGTGGCGATTATTTCCGCCTCGGTGCTTGGCCTGGAAGTGGCCCTGATGCGCACCCTTTCCATCTCCCGCTGGCATCACTTTGCCTATCTCGTGGTGGCATTGGCTCTGTTGGGCTTCGGAGTTAGCGGTACCTGGCTGGGGTTGTTCACGCCTCGGCTGCTCCCACGTTTCTTCACTTGGAGCCGAGGCCTCACTCTCGCCCTGGCCGTCACCATAACCCTCTGTTACCGCCTGGCGGAAGCCCTTCCTCTCAACATAAGATACATTCTTTTCAGCGGCGAGCAGATATTCTATCTCATCAGTTATCAGGCTCTAATTTTCCTCCCTTTTCTTCTGGCCGGGGTCCTTATCGGTCTCACCCTCATACGTTTTTCCTCATCGGTGCATCTGGTCTACGGGGCCAATCTCCTTGGCAGTGGCGCTGGCCCCATCATTGCGGTGGGTCTGATGATGTGGCTACCGCCGGCACGACTGATTCAGGCCGCCGGGCTTATGGTCTGGGCTGCCGTTTTCCTTTGGCGACCCGAGCCAGAGACCAAAGGCTTCCGGCGCAACCTGGGTATGCCGCTGCTAGTTGGCCTGCTCTTGGTGGTGGAGCTGACGCTCCTGCCGGTTCCGATGCGGCTTGATCCCCACAAGATGTTGGCAGAACTCCAGCGCTGGCAGAAGCAGGGAGATGCGCACCACGTGGTTACTCGTCATGGGCCGCGTGCCAGGCTGGATGTGTTCAATTCGTCTCGCCTCCACTACACCCTTTTTGCCGGACTCACAGCTACCACCCCTCCCCCGGCTCAATCTCTCTTGCTAGCGGACGGTGACACAGCCGGCCCCATTTTCCACATCAAAGATCAAGACGAAGCCACCATCCTGGACCACACTCCCATGTCAGTGGCCTACCGTCTATTTCCAGGGGCCAGGGTCTTGCTTTTGGGCGAGACCAGCGGCGTCAATGTCTGGCTTGCCAGACGCTTTGGTGCATCTCACATTACCATAGTATTGGAAAATCCCCAGATACTGGAGCTTTTCCGCGGTCCTCTTGCACGTGTAGCTGGTCCCGGCTTTTCCGGTGACGACCTGGAGATCCATGTGGCCTCACCCCGGCACTATCTGGAATACTCCAGAGAACATTTCGACATTATCCAGGTGGTGGGCGCCGAGTCCATGGCGGCCGGAGTGAGCGGACTCCTCTCGTTGCATGAAAACTATCTATTCACTGTGGAGGGGATGGCACGCTGTTTGGAACATCTGACTCCCACGGGTCTCATATCCATCACCAGGGGTCTTCAGTCTCCACCCAGGGATAATATCAAGATTCTAGCCACCCTGGCAGAGTCTATGGAAAAAATTGGACTCCAAAAAACGATGGGCCGTTTGGCCCAATTGAGAAACCACCTGGCCGTCTGCACCCTTGCTGCCCGCCAGCCTTTCCGGCCGGCACAGGTTCAAGAGATCATCGAAATCAGCGACAGACTCTGGCTGGACATTGACACTCTTTCCGGATTTGACCCCAGCAGTAGAAAACCCTTCAATCAACTCACCGGACCTGAAGGGTTCAAAGGGTCCTTCTATCAACTTGCAGCCAGCAAAATCTTCTCGTCTGAGCGAGATGAGTTTTTTAGGGATTGGGCCTTCGACGTACGCCCCGCTACCGATGATCGACCCTATTTTTTCGACTTTTTTCGCTGGCGCTCCTTACCCCGCTTCATCCGTAGTCACGGTCACCAATGGTTCCAGCGTCTCGAGCTAGGCTACGTCGTTTTGGTCATTTCCTTTGGGCAAATTGTAGGAGCGGCCGCACTCCTGCTCCTGATTCCTCTCTTTTTTTGGGCTCGGCAGAGGAGCGCACCCCCTGGTCGAGGTCTGGCTTTTTGCTATTTTCTCTTGCTCGGCTTGGGTTTTCTGGCCCTGGAAATGAGCTTAATGCAGCGCTTTACTTTGCTCATGGGCGATCCCTTACTTGCGGCGGCGGCGGTGTTGAGCGGCTTTCTCTTTTTTTCAGGCTGCGGCAGCCTTTGCAGTCAGCAATGGACCCGTTCGCCTTTACAGGCGATTGTCGTTGCAGGAGTCGGTATTGCCCTGGTCGCTCCCCTGGTCCTTTGGCTGAGCCACGCTCTTCTTGGTATTGTCTCCACCTGGAACACCGTCGGCCGCTTCCTGCTTGTTCTCACTCTCCTGGCACCATTGGCTTTTCTCATGGGCTGGCCGTTTCCGGCCGGCATGCTGCTTCTGGAGAAGTGGTCACGAGGACTGCTTCCCTGGGCCTGGGGCATAAACGGCTTTGCCTCTGTCGCAGCCGCCCCGCTCACTGTACTGCTGGCAATGTCTTTGGGGTTCCGGCTGGTCCTGGCTCTGGCGGTTATGGCATACTTATTGGCAGTGGTCTTGGCTCTGAGAGTGGGATGGAGTGAAGGCTAGTGGGGGCAAAAAGCCAGTGGCGATTTTAGAATGCAGATTGTAGATTTAGCAGGCTAAACCTCTATTTCCGTTACCTCGATGATGTCCTCGTATGCCTTCAGGGCCTGGAGCACGGCCGAGGTTACAGGATGGTCAATAGTGACCAGACAGATGGCCGTTCCTTTACTGCGAATTCGGCTCAAATGCATGTCGGCAATGTTGACCTGATGGTCACCCAGAGTCGTACCAATAAAGCCAATGACACCAGGACGGTCGTGATTGGAGATGAGCAGCATGCGTCCCTCCAAGGAAGCTTCCACGCGATAGTCATCTATCCCGACAATCCGACATTCCGGGGTCGGGAAAACCGTGCCGGCAACTCGAGATTGACCTTGGTCGGTGACCACTGCTAAGGTGATCAGTCCTGCATATCCTCTCGCCTCGGAAGTGGTGGCGATTTCTACTTGGATTCCCCGGTTCCGCATGACAACCGGCGCATTCACCAGGTTGACCTCTTCGCCCAAGCCCCGCTCCAGAAAACCCTTCTGGGCCGCATTGGTTACCGGTGCCAACTCCAATTCTCGCAGATCACCCCCATAGCTTATCTTCAGGTGACGGACGTTGCCCTGAAAATACATGGAGAGGAAATGACCCAGTCGTTCGGCCAGTCGCATGTAAGGTTGTATTTGCTCAATCATCTTGGGGCTCATGGAGGGCATATTCACCGCGTTCCTGATCAACCCATTTTGCAGGTAATCCACCATCTGTTCAGCAATGGCAACGGCCACATTCATCTGGGCCTGTTCGCTGGAAGCGCCCAAGTGGGGCGTAGCTATGACCTGAGGCAGGGTAAGAAGTGGGTTGTCAACCGGCGGCTCCTGCGAGAAAACATCCAGGGCTGCCCCTGCTACTTTCTTTTTCTTTATGGCCTCGTAAAGGGCCGACTCATCGATGATCCCCCCTCTGGCGCAGTTGACGATGCGCACCCCCCGTTTCATCATTTTAAAGGCGGCTTCGTCCAGTAGTCCCTTGGTCTCTTTGGTGAATGGGGTGTGAATGGTGATGAATCGAGATTGCCGAAAGAGCTTCTGTGGAGAGACCAACTCCACTCCGAGCTTGGCGGCCACATCTTCTGAGACATAAGGATCGAACGCCAGCACCCTCATTTTCATACCGAGGGCTCGATTCGCCACAATGGAGCCAATGCGGCCCAAACCAATTATGCCCAGGGTTTGATTGTAGAGCTCGGTGCCTACGAACTTTTTCTTTTCCCATTTACCGGCCCGCACGGACTCGTCCGCCCGGGGAATGTGCCTGGCGAGTGCCAACATAAGGGCCATTGCATGTTCAGCAGCGGCCACAGCATTGGCTCCAGGGGTGTTCATCACCAGCACGCCGCGCTCGGTTGCCGCCTCGATGTCTATGTTGTCCACACCAATGCCTGCCCGACCGATCACGCGTAGACGGGATGCTTGCTTAAGAACTTTCCGCCCGATCTTCGTACGACTACGTATCACCACGCCGTCGCAGTCAGGGATCACATCCAGCAATTCCTCGGGCTCAATCTTCTCACGAACCTCCACCTCAAGGTTCTTGACCTTTTGGAAAATCTTCACTCCCTGCTGACGCAGACCGTCGCAAATGAGAACCCGCATAGAAGTCTCCTCCTCAGCCTGGTATCGTGCACATGTTAGGAAGATCATTGGCAGAAGGCAAGCGAATAATGAAGTGCACCTGCAAGGATATAGCCCGGCACTCATCACTGGATCAAAATCCTTATATAATTTAGGCGACTATGCTAGAATTCCAGTGTTTGTTCACGCAAGGGTGTCGCGACACCGTAAAGGAGGTTAAAAATGGCACCATTATTCGAGACGGGAAAGACCTACACTTTCTATTTTAGTCGAGAACACGGCGACACCAGCATCACCGGCCAGGTCGTCTCCTACGACCCTCCCCTCGCAAAAATTGAAACAGAGGGTTTGACTCGCATCATCAATTGCTCATCAGCTTATTTTGTGGAGGCCGTGGCCCGCCTGGAAGACGAGGATAGAGAAGGAGCGGCCCCAGCGGAATAA
>JAUVTM010000168.1 GCA_030601545.1 Syntrophobacterales bacterium | reverse complement strand
TTTGAATATCGAATATCGAACAAGGAATTTCGAACAGCAGAAGTTTTTGAAAGGAATAAGGCAATGTTTTTCACTTCGATATTCTGCGGTTCCTTGTTCTGCGGTTCTGCGGTTCATATTCTCAACAATGTGATAGCTGATAGTTGAATGCTGAGCGCTGATTGGGGAGACCGGATCTGACGGCTTTGTAGCCCCTTCCAGGGGTAAATTAAAGCCACGGCCTTTGGAGGATGTTATGGGTCCTTCGTACAAAACAGGAGTGATTACGGCAATTGTAGGGTTTCTGGTCATTTTCGCAGGGGCATCCATCGGTTGGGGTGGTGGGTTTCCCGCTCCTGAGAAGGGCTGCATGAGCCAAGAATGTCACGCCGGTATCGAGCCCATTCGGGCGCATGAATCAGGGATGGCCAAAAAGATTTACGAGAGGGGGAAACTATTGGGCGACCCCAACGGCTGCGTCGTCTGCCACGGAGGCAACCCTTTGGAGACCAAGAACAAAGAAATCGCCCACTCCAGAGCTCCCAAAGGTGGAATGCTCGACACCTATGTCCCCTTCCCCGGTTCCATGTGGATAAACGACAAAACCTGCGGCCAGTGCCATGCCAAACACGTCTACTCCATGCATCGGTCCGTGATGCAGACCGAAGCCGGCAAGATCCAGGGCGGCCTATGGGGCTGGGGAGCTCCCACAGGATACGACCACATCTATGGAAACTATGACATAACCGATCCCGACGGTTCTAAACCCATCTACGGCACCAAGGCCTACAGCGGTTACATCCAGAAACTCATGAAGAAGTTCCCGAACATCTTCCCGAAGAACCTGAAAAAGGTTCCCCAGGCTGATCTTTCTACCATCGAGGAAAAACCTGAGCAGGCCATATACACATATCTGCGCTCCGACTGTCAGCGCTGCCACGTGGGAGTGAGGGGCCGGAAGAAACGGGGAGATATGAGAGGCATGGGCTGCGCTGCCTGCCATGTTCTCTATAGCAACGAGGGCTTTTACGAGGGTGATGACGGGGCCATCCCCAAAGATAAGCCGGGCCACGTACTGGTCCACTCCATCCAGGCCACCCGCGAAGCCAAGGTTACGGTCAACAACAAGACCTACTCCGGCATACGTTACGAGACTTGTGTCACCTGCCACAACAGGGGAAAACGCATAGGGGTCTCCTTCCAGGGTTTGATGGAGTTTCCCTATGGAACTCCCTTCAACGACAAGGGCAGCAAACAGCCGAAACTGCACACCAAGCAATATCTCTACATCGAGGACGACCACCACCACAGCGTCGATAACCGTGAGGGCAATCCGGAAGGGGGGTTGCTCTGTCAGGATTGCCACACTACCAATGGTATGCACGGTAACGGCAACATCTCAACCACCACCCTGGCCAATGTGGAGATAGAGTGCTCCGACTGTCACGGTACCCCTGAGCGCTTTCCCTGGGAACTGCCCCTCGGTTTTGGAGACGAGTTTGGAGAAGAGCTCAAAGTTGACAAGCCGAGAGGCATCGCCACCGTTCCCCTTGTCGTCCAGAAAGAATTCGGCACGGTCTATCCGGCCAAAGACGGCTACCTGCTTACCGCCCGCGGCAACCCTTTCGGCAACGTGATCCGAGAGGGCGAGAAGATAAAGCTCCACTCAGCCAGCGGCCTTAACTTTGAGATTCCAACTCTTAAATCCATTGCCAGGGCTGATTCCTGGCAGAATCCTAAATACGCTAGAACTGCCATGGTGAAGGTGAAAAAGCACCTGGGCACAATGGAATGCTATAGTTGCCATTCGGCCTGGGCGCCCCAATGCTACGGCTGCCATGTCAAAGTGGATTACTCCGGCGGCAAGAAGTCCGTGGATTGGGTCAAGTCTGGTAGGACCCGCTTCCCCGACGGGCGGACGGCAGATTCCAACTGGGACGATACAACGCCGAAACAACCGGGCAAGGTTACAGAGGGTCGCACTTATCTGCGCTGGGAGTATCCGGTACTGGGTGTTAACGGTGAGGGACGTGTCACCCCGATAATCCCCGGCTGTCAGCAGATAACCACGGTGATCGGCCCGGACGGCAAGACCCTGGTCAACAACAAGATCTGGCGCACCCCGCCCGGCCTGGAAGGCGGCGGCGAGGAGGGTCAGCGGGGAATCGACATGGCCCCTGCCCAGCCCCACACCGCCCGACGGCAGGCCCGAACCTGCGTCACCTGTCACACCTCCAGCAAGGCGCTGGGTTACGGCATCTACGATGGGCGGTTCATGAAAAGGTCGAGTGCGAATATTTACATGGACGCCGCCACGGTGCAGGGAGAGCTGGTTACCAACAGAGCCCAGATCCAGGTTGCAGCCATTCCCGACCTGCCCATGGATTTGGATCAAGTGGTTACCCGTGATGGCAAGCAACTCCAGACCGTCGGCCACCACTGGCCAGGATCCAGGCCCCTCAACAAAGAACAACGTGACAACATGGAAAGGGTAGGAGTGTGTATCGGTTGCCACGAAAACTGCCCCGAAAAAACTGCTACCCTAGCCAAACTTAGCAAGATGGACAAAACAAAAGGAGAGGTTCCCATCACCGACAAAAAGCATCAAGATCTGGTGAAGAGTATACTTCTTGCTCACCCGTTCGGCACCTTTAACCCGCACCAGCGGGACGAAAAACAACCAGGCCAAGCCCCTTTCCGTAAGCAAGACTAGTAAGGAGATTCTGGTTATAATGAAAATTCTGCTTATCAACCCTCCCTATTTGACCTTGGCCTCCCGGTTTGGCACTGGGCATCAAATCCCTCTTGGCCTCTTGATGGTCGGTGGTCCGCTTCTGGACTCGGGCCACGAAGTCAGACTATTGGATGCCGAGCGGAAACATCTATCAATCAGAGCTGTGGTAAAAGAAGTTGAGCGTTTTTCGCCGGAGATAGTGATGACCGGTCATGCCGGCTCCACTTCTGCCCACCCGCACTGTGTGAAGATGCTTGTAGCGATAAAACGAGCCTGCCCTGATGTCATAACAGTCTACGGCGGGGTCTACCCGAGCTTTCACGCCGAGGAGATCCTCCGGTGCGAAAAAGCAATCGATGTGATCGTACGCGGCGAGGGAGAGGCGACCAGTCTGGAACTAGTTGAGACAATCGACTCGGGCCGCCCGCTCCACAGCGTGCAGTCCATCGCCTACCGCCACCGGAGACAGCCGGTGCTCACTCCCCCCCGGACTCCAATCCGGAACCTCGACGCCTTCCGCATTGGTTGGGAGCTAATCGCTCACTGGGACGACTATCAGTGTTTCGGCATGGGCCGATCAGGAATTATCCAGTTTTCCAGGGGTTGCCCGCATCACTGTACTTACTGTGGCCAGCGTGACTTTTGGGTTAGATGGAGGCATCGCAATGCGCTGAAGTTGGTCGACGAGATCGAGTGGCTCTACCGTACTCACAATGTTCGTTTCTTTAGCCTGGCGGACGAAAACCCCGCTGCAAACAGGAAGGAGTGGCACCGTTTTCTCGAGGAAATGGCGGCACGTGAAATCCCGGTCCACTTCTTTGCCTCGATCCGGACCACGGACATCGTCAGGGACGCCGAGATTCTACATCTCTACCGCAAGGCGGGGATCCTGTACATCCTTTTAGGCATTGAATCCACCGAACCGGAGGTACTCAAAGAGATCAAAAAGGGCTCGACCACCAGACACGATCTGGAGGCCTGCCGTTTGCTCAAGCAGCAAGGGATCTTTTCAATTGTTGCACACGTTGTGGGCTTGAAGGATGAGACCTGGAAAACCTTCCGAACCGCTATCCAGCAGCTTATTCACTACGACGGGGACTTTGTCAACGTCACACACCTTACGCCTCACAGTTGGACTGACTTGGGGCGCCAGGTCAAGGACCACTCTATAGTTCAGCACGATCTTAGCAAGTGGGACTATCGCCACCAGATTATCGCCCAGCCAAACCTTTCGCCCTGGAAGATATTTTTCGCTGTTAAATGGCTAGAGCTCTGGTTTCATGCTCGGCCTGGTAAGTTGTGGGCCATCCTGAAGACGCGGGACAGTTTCCGCCGCCGCCAACTTATTTGGTCCACCGTACACACAGGGATGGTTTGGGTTGGAGAGGTCTTGTTATTGAAGACCACCAGGACTTCCGAAAAATACTCCCGTGCTCCAATTCGCGGCTCTCTAAAACCAAAGTCTCACCTGAAGTCGAAATTACGTCTGCAATCTCGACTCTCCTGAGGTTCCAGCCTCTGACTCAACCTCGGATCTCTTGACATTCTAACACTTCGGCGCAGTCTTCCGTCCCCTCTCACAACTTACCCGAGCGATAAATGGAGATTATAAGCCAAATCCCCAGAACCGTGGCTATTACGTAACCAAACAATCCCAGGATCCCCGTAATGGAAACTGCCTCCAGTCCAAGAAATTCTATCTCAAAGACCAAGCCTTTCTGTACCGAATTGAGCACGACGGCTGCAGCAATAATTGAGGCAGAGATCACCAGTCCTACGACCAGCCGATTGAGACTCTTTTCGAAGCTGATATCAAACTGCTGAAAACCTTCATGCCAGATCTCAATCCGCTGTTTCCCCCTGGCCATCTGTTGGAGTATATCGTGAACAAACTTGGGCATTACTTTCGCGTATTTCAGTACGTACCGGGTGTCTTTGCCGATATTCCTGAACATCTTTTTCGCATCGTAGCCGCGCTGAAGCAGTTTTTTCGCATAGGGTTTGATAAATTCAAGAATATTAGCGTCACTTCCCTGTATCTTGCCGAGGGCCTCGGTCTGGATAAAAGTTTTCAGGAGCAGTAAAAGATTTCTCGGCAAATTAATACGATATTTAAGGATCAATTGGGTAATCTGCTTATAAACATCCTT
>JAUVTM010000209.1 GCA_030601545.1 Syntrophobacterales bacterium | reverse complement strand
GCTACATCGATGGCGTCGAAGAAATATTGAACGGTGAGTCTCACCCCATCAAAAAGCTTCTTGCCACGGGTGGCCGCCACTGAGATAAAAACACCTTTGCGGTCAGCAATGGGGGAAACCGGCAACTTCAAGATATACTTCTTGGCCCAAAGGGATTGACACCTATCGATCATTGCTTTGGCCAACGCTGGGACACTGTAAAAGAATATGGGGGATGCTAGGAGCAACCGCTCTGCCTGAACAATTTTTGGAAACAGTCCCTGCATTTCATCTTGAATTGCACAGACTCCGTCCTCAGCACATTTGTAAATCTCCAAACAAGGTGTGATTTTTAAGTCCCGTAAGATAACTTTCTCGCACAAGCCCCCGTGATCGCTCGCGCCTCTTAGAGCCTCATCCAAAAGGATTTCGGTATTTCCTTCTCTCCTGGGACTGCCAAGGATGCCCAGAACTTTCATACTCGTATCTCCTTGCGGCACTAAAATTGCTTAGGCTATTAACGGTACCTGTAACTGCACGAAGATTCTCTCTTGGACGGAGGTGGAATTGATAACAGGGCCATACTCGACAACTTTTTCGTCAGGTGCACATGTTACATCAAAAAGACTTTTGGGGAAAGCGCCACAACTCTGTTGCCCCGAAGAAGTCTGCTATAATGCCGTGGCCAAAACAAACTAACTCTGCAGTTTCAACCTGAGATAACCGTTATGGCTTTGCTGAGAGTAACTATGATCGCCGAGAAGGTCTCTGAATGTCCGACTTTCTCCAAAGGCGACCAGATCACCATAGACTATCCGCAGATCGTCCTGGAGGAGACCGATAAGGTCTGCCTCTCGGCACTGGATCAGTGCCATCCCTATATTTTACCACTTTCTAAAGGTATAGCGTATGCCACCCTTGGCATTGGTGAAGAAATCGGCACCCTGCGCTGCTGCTGTTTCATGGGTACTGTCACTTTCAATGTCATGAAACAGCGGCGCCGTATAGCCATCACCCCGGCAACATTGAAACACCTGGCCGAATTAAAACTTGACCTGGCCAAACTTCAGATCGTGCCTATTTTTGCTCCCCTTCCGGAAGCCTCATTGGAGAAGATTATTCCCTTACTTCAGCTCCAACAAATTAACACTGGAACCGACATCATTCAGCAGGGTGATGTGGGTGAGTTTCTTTATGTAATTACCAAAGGGGAGGTGTTGGTGTTGCGCGAGGGCGGGCAAATAAGGGAAGAAGTGCTTGCTACTCTTTCTGAAGGTGAGTGTTTTGGGGAAATGTCACTCATTTCGGGTGAACCGATTTCAGCAACCATCAGGGCAAAAACCCCTGTGATCTTATTGCAGATAAGCAAGGAAGATTTCGATCGGTTGATCCTGGAGAATCCTTCCCTTAGTGTCTATTTCACGAAACTTCTTACCCAAAGATTGCAGCAGGCCAACACCAGAATGGAGGAAATGTTGGACAAGGGAATGCTGGGAAGCATAGAGACTTTCAGCATTCCTGAACTCGTTCAGACCCTCGCACTCAACGGCAGAACTGGCGTACTTGCCATCTCGAGCCAAGGAAATGAGGCTGACATTCACTTTGACAAAGGTTTCATTCACCAGGTCTCACTTGGAGAATTACTGGGCGAACAAGCCTTCTACGAGCTACTTGCTTGGGAGAAGGGGCAGTTTCAGTTTCAGCCCGCGGAGAGGCTCTCCATAAAGCGACAGGTGCACAAGGACACCATGCACCTACTTATGGAAGGGCTGCGCCGTCTAGATGAGGTGCGAGCCGGGGCCAGCTAAACTCCTTAATTCTTCAATCCGCAATCCGTATTCTAAAATCCCAAATCCCAAGCACCAAATTACAAATAAATCTCAAATTCCAATACTCAATGACCCAAACATATTTGAAATTCTCTTTTTTTATGATGATGTGAAGGTTTGGGATTTTGAATTTCGGTCATTGGGATTTGTTTGTTATTTGTGATTTGTGATTTGTAATTTCCATTAACTCCAGCCTCTCCATAGCAAGAGAGAGGACTAGTTAAATTCGAATTTCGAAATGTTTAGACTCTATGCTCCATGCTCTATGCTCTATGCCTTCCGCGCCTACAAATACTCCTCCATGCCTTTCTGCCTTATCACGTCAAGAATCTTACCGATATCCTGAGCCTTATGAACCGGGCACACCAGCAAGGCGTCTTCAGTATCCACCACAATCAGGTCGTCAACGCCAAGAAGAACGCACAGTTTCTGGCGACTGAACACCACATTGTGCCTGGAATCCAGAGCCATAATTTCACCCTGGTAGACGTTGTGTTGATCATCTTTGGGCCAGATCTGAGCCATGGAGGCCCAGGTTCCCAAGTCGTTCCAGCCGAAGTCTGCAGGTATCATTAAGACATTCTCTGCTTTTTCCATCACACCATAGTCGATGGAAATGGACTCCAGATCAGGATAAATGCGAGCAATTCCTTCCTCAAGTTCACCCGTACCGAGAAAGGGCTGCAGTTTTTGGAGATCTGAGTAAAGCCCGGGCAGATGACTTCGCATTGCTTCCAGAATAGTCTCCGCTTGCCAGACAAACATTCCACTGTTCCAGAAAAAATTACCCTGCGCCAGGTATTGTTCAGCACGCTCACGGTCAGGTTTCTCGTGAAAGGAAGTCACCTTGTAGAAGTTGTGGTTTTGCTCTGTATCAACCTGTTCTCCTGCCTCGATATAGCCGTAACCGGTCTCGGCCGCCGTGGGCCGTATCCCCAGAGTAATGAGCGTTGGCTGTAGTCGGGCCCTTGCAACTGCTGCCCGCAGCGTCGCCAGAAAAAGGTCCTCGTCGGTGATCAGATGGTCCGCTGGTAATACTGCCATCACTGCTGCGCTGTCCCGCTGCTGCACCAGGAGTGCCGCCAAACCTATGCAGGCTGCTGTATTTCGTCCTACCGGCTCCAGAATGATATTTTCTTTGGGCAATTCGGCAAGCTGATTATACACCTCCTCCCCGTGATTCTCACCGGCCACCACTATTATATTCTCAGGTGGCAGCAAACTAGTGATCCTCGCTACGGTCTGTTGCAACATAGAGCGTCGCCCTACGATATTGAGAAGTTGCTTGGGTCGCTTTTGTCTGCTCCACGGCCAGAACCTGGTGCCTTTACCTCCAGCCATGATCACCGCGTACATTATCCAGCTACCTCCTACAAGCTCATGGTTTGAGACAGTGAAACGAATTGTGCCAGTATACGGTGTCATGAGCCATTTGTCATTTGTCATTTGTCATTGGTAGGCTGGGGTCATATTTACGAAAAGTACCATGTGTGTTAGATTATTTGGTTGATTGGGTAAAGCTCCGACCATGTTCATTGATCTATCTGGAGAGTCAGAAAATCATGCGATCAGTCAAAACACCTTTCTTGCTTAGCCTTGCAGCGGTTGTCCTTCTCCTTTGCTCAGCCTGCTCTGGGACTGAACAAGAAGTCCGGACTGAGCTCATAAAACTGCAGACCACAGACGGCATTTGGTTGAATGGTGTTTTGCGCCAGCCTCACCCCAACCAGACTGAAGCGGGAGTGCTCATGGTTCACGGGTACGGCGGCAATTTCTATTCAGGAATCATGAGCTTTCTTCCTGAAGCCCTGGCAGAAAGCGACTTTGCCACCTTGGCACTTAACATGCGCGACCATGACTTGGGGCCGAAGAAAAACCTTTTCGAAGAAAATCTGCAAGACATTGCCGCAGGCGTGGATGAGATGGCTCGTCGTCACTACAAAAACCTTTTCCTCTATGGTCATAGCATGGGTACCAACCGGATCCTCTACTACCTGGCGGAAACGCAAGACCCACGGATCACTGGAATGATCCTAACCGGGCCTCCTGGGAATCTCTTTCAATGGAACGTGAGAGCATTCGGCCTGGAAGCGGCAAGCAAAGTTCTCCGCCGGGCCCAGGAACTGCAAGCCGCAGGCAAGGGTGACTCCTGGATGCTCATTGATCTCGGCCCTCTGGGCAAGACACT
>JAUVTM010000211.1 GCA_030601545.1 Syntrophobacterales bacterium | reverse complement strand
CACCGATCACATTCTATTCATTGCTTCCGGGGCTTTTCACGCCTCTAAACCTTCTGATCTGATCCCTGAACTCCAGGGACGGTTTCCGATTCGCGTGGAGTTGCATCCTCTTGGCAAAGAGGAGTTTGTCCGTATTCTCAGGGAACCCGAAAATGCATTAACCATTCAGTATGAAGCGTTGATGGCCACCGAGGGGATTGAACTTGTCTACGAACAGGGCGCCATAGAGGAAGTGGCCCTGATAGCCCACGACGTCATCTCTCGCACAGAGGACCTTGGCGCCAGACGGCTGCACACTGTGATGGAGAGGCTCCTGGATGAAGTTTCCTTCAATGCGCACCAATTGAAGGGACAGCAAATCGCCATTACCCGGAAGTACGTCCAGGAAAAACTTCATGACATAGTCAAGGACGAAGATCTCAGTAGGTATATTTTGTAAACGGGCATAGGGCATAGGGCATAGGTTAGATTGCGGATTGCGGATTTCGGATTGCGGATTTCAAAAAAAGCAGCAAGCAGAGATTGTACTGTGGGAGCGGCTTTCCCGCCCGCCTCGCCTGAGCGAGAGCGATGGCGGGCAGGCAGCCGCGATTAGAACGACTTCTACGGTTTCTACGACTTCTACGATTTGAACGGCTCCAACATGAAAAAACTGATCGAGAAAGCTAACGTACTCATAGAAGCGCTGCCTTGGATGCGCCAGTTTTACCAGAGAACCATTGTCATCAAGTACGGTGGCCATGCCATGGTGGACGAGCGCCTCAAGGACAGTTTCGCCCAGGACATCGTTTTGCTCAAATTCGTCGGTATCAATCCGGTGGTGGTTCATGGCGGCGGGCCGCAGATAGGACAAACGTTGGAGCGGATAGGAAAAAAATCTGACTTCCGTGAGGGCATGAGAGTCACCGACCGGGAAACCATGGACGTGGTGGAAATGGTGCTGGTTGGCAAGGTCAATAAGGAAATCGTGGCTCTTATCAACCAGCACGGGGGCCAGGCCGTTGGACTCAGCGGTAAAGATGGCTGTTTGATCCAGGCCAGCAAGCTAGAACTCTATAGTGATCAGGAGGGGGATAAACCCCCGGAGCTTATCGATCTTGGAATGGTAGGTACGGTGGAGACCATTCAACCTGAAGTAATTCAGACCCTGGAGGCGAGCCGCTTCATCCCAGTGATCGCTCCGGTCGGTGTGGGGGCTCAAGGCGAGACTTACAACATCAATGCCGACCTTGTCGCCGGGAAGCTCGCCCCGGCCCTCAATGCTACCAAACTGATCTTGCTCACCGATGTTCCGGGAGTTTTGGATTCTGACGGCAATCTTATTTCAAGTTTGGACACAACCCAGGCTGCCGAGCTTATTGAGGAGGGAATCCTTACAGGAGGCATGATTCCCAAAGTAAAATATGCCATTGAGGCTGTGAACGGAGGGGTGGACAAGGCTCACATAATTGACGGCAGGGTAGAACATGCCGTACTTCTCGAGATTTTTATGAATCGAGGCATTGGGACGGAAATAGTAGGCAGCAAGCAGTAGGCAGCTGGCAGCGGGCAGAAATCAGAGGTCAGACGTCAGAGGTCAGAAGGCAGACGACAGAGGATAGAGGATAGAGGACAGAGATTATCCTGTGGGAGCGGCTTCCCCGTCCTGAGCTTGCCTGCTCTGAGCTTGTCGAAGGGTCGAAGGGCAGCCGCGATTAGAACGACTTCTACGGTTTCTACGACTTCTACGATTTGAACGATTTCTACGGCTTGAACTATTTGACTAATCAACTAATTCTCTAATTTCCTAATCGACCAATTGACGCCATGCGTTATGCGGGATTCGAAGGAACCCATGGACACACAAGACCTGATGAAGGAGTCCCGGGCTCACATCTGCCAGACCTACAATCGCTTCAATCTGGTGCTTCTGAGCGGCAGTGGCTGCAACCTGTGGGATCAGGAAGGTCGCCAGTATCTGGATTTCGTGGCCGGGATCGCGGTTTGCAACCTGGGTCACTGCCCCCCTGAGCTTGCCAGGGTGTTGTATGAGCAGGCGCAGCAGCTGGTGCATGTTTCAAACCTTTACTACACCGAACCCCAGGCCAAATTGGCCGGTGAGTTGACCAGTGTCTGCTTTGCCGACAAGGTTTTTTTCGGCAACAGTGGTGCCGAGGCAAACGAAGCAGCCATCAAGCTGGCGCGAAAATACTCGCGGGAGCGTTATGGTCCCGGGCGTTACGGTATTATTACCATGAAGGATTCTTTTCACGGGCGCACCCTGGCCACCCTCTCCGCCACCGGGCAGCACAAGGTGCACGAGGGTTTTGAACCCTTGGTGGATGGCTTTCGCTATGTGGGTTTCGATGAGTTGGATTCGGTGGCCGAAGCTATTGACGAAACGGTATGTGCGGTTCTGGTGGAGCCCATTCAGGGAGAGGGCGGAGTTCGTGTGCCGAAGGCACAGTACCTGGCCGGTCTGCGGGAGCTCTGTTCCAAGCACAATTTGCTCCTGATCTACGACGAGATTCAGGTGGGAATGGGGAGAACCGGGAAACTTTTCTCCCACCAGCATGAGGGTGTGGCCCCGGACATCATGACTCTGGCCAAAGCGCTGGCAAATGGAATTCCAATAGGCGCCATGCTTGCTAGCAGTGAGGTGGCGGAAGCATTCACTCCCGGCAGTCATGCCAGCACTTTTGGGGGCACACCACTGGTCACAGCGGTGGCCATTGAGGTTCTCCGCCAAATCAGCCAACAGGATTTTCTGGACAGGGTCCAGAGTATGGGAGACTACTTTAGGGAGCAGCTGGTTTCCCTGCACGAAAAGTATTCTTTTGTTCGAGAAGTGCGAGGCCGCGGCCTTATACTTGGAATGGAACTCGATTTTCCCGGTGGTGAGATTGTAATCCAATGTCAGGAGCGGGGTATTCTGATCAACTGTACTGCCGAAGCGGTTCTTCGTTTTCTACCGCCATTGATAGTGACTTCCGAGGAAGTGGACCGGTTGATCGAGACCCTGGACGCGGTCTTCGCCCAAATATAAGAACTCTGGATAGTTTAAAGCGCTGGAACAAGCAGTCATGAAAAAAGATCTTATAACCATCTTGGACTTGAGCGCCGAAGAAATTGATGCTCTGCTGGCACGGGCATCCCTCCTCAAAGAGCAGTGGAAAAAGGGCGAACTGAAACCAACCCTTACGGGAAAAACCCTGGGGCTTCTCTTTGACAAACCATCCACCCGCACCAGAGTCTCTTTTGAGGTAGCAATGTACCAACAGGGCGGCCAGGTAGTTTTTATGAGTTCGAAGGAAACCCAACTCTCTCGAGATGAGTCCCTGCAGGATACCGCTCTGGTTCTCTCCCGCTACATTGATGGTCTTGTTGTGCGTACCTTTGATAACGACAATTTGCAGGAACTGGCCAGACACGCTGAGATTCCCATTATTAACGGCCTTACCGACCTCTATCATCCCTGTCAGGTCTTGGGCGATATACTGACCATCAAAGAGAAGAAAGGCGACCTTCGGGCACTGCAAGTGGCCTGGGTGGGTGACGGCAACAACGTGGCCCACTCGTGGATTAATGCAGCTGCGCGCTTGGACTTCCAACTATCTCTGGCCTGTCCTGTTGAATATGAGCCGAAAAAGGAGATCTTGCAACGGGGGCAGGAATTGGCCGGGGACCGGATTCATTTTGGTCACGATCCCGTGCAGGCGGTAAGGAATGCAGACGTAATCAATACCGACGTCTGGACCAGTATGGGGCAGGAGGAGGAACGCCAGAAGCGGTTGGCGGCCTTTCAGAATTACCAAATTAATGCAGATCTGATGCGGGAGGCGAAGTCGGACGTAGTTGTCATGCACTGTCTGCCGGCACACCGGGGCGAGGAAATCACTGATGAAGTGATGGATGGTCCGAACTCGGCGATATTTGACCAGGCCGAAAACCGTATGCACCTCCAACGTGCCCTTTTGGACTGGCTGTTGGGCG